>CALKCV010000372.1 GCA_938083405.1 uncultured Microcoleaceae cyanobacterium
GTATCTTTTACTACAAAATGTTAACTTTTATGAACTTTTGGAATTTTTTTGATGCGATTTGTGCATTAATTTATTTCCTAAAGACATAATCGCGGGGACAGGACGTGGTGGCCGCTGTTAGAAAAAATTCAAGCATAAAAAAAGAGGCCAACATGGCCTCTTAAGGGTCTTGATGTCCAATGAAAGCAAATTAATCTCAGACTAGGCGATAGACAAAGCGCAGAGTTGCCCAAACCTTAGTATCCAGAGCCCAGGCATCAGTGGAGATGCCTGCTTTCTCCACGCCTGGTTTGCTGGCATCTTGCAGATCTTGCAATACGGCCTGGGCTACTTTAAAAGGATTCAAAAGTTCTTTAATGGGCTGGTTATCTCTAATTTCACGCAGCTCCCCCTCAAGAGCAGCAATAGTCTTACTAAAAGGTCGGCTGCAAAAAATAACATAAGTTTCGGCAAGTCCTTCTTTCCCATTGGTAGTCCAGGCAGATTGTGTCGGGTCTTTGAAAGATCCTCCGATAATAGGTGGTACAGTCGCGGTTTGGCTTGGCGGAATTAGCTGTCCTTGGAATAATGGCTGCACGGGGTTGTTACTGGCACTGGAGATACTAGGATCGAGAATCAGAGTCCTGCCTGCGGTATCGAGAACTAGCAGAAGAAAATAAAGTTCCTTGTCGCCATCGTTATGCAAGCGAAACTGAATCCTGCTACCACTGGGTATATCTACTAAGCCCAGAGAAACTGAAGAGCTGCCATTAGCACCACCCGTTGTAGAAGCTCGCTGCATCAGGACTTTAGACTCTGGAGTTAAGGTTGCCAGAGTTGCTTTTACCGGCAGTTTAGAAGAGCTTTCATTTTGGCTCGATCGCAAGATCTTACCCACTTGCAAGCTTTTCATTTGAGGAGTTAACCTCTGCACTGCCACCTTAGCAACCTCTCCTCCATCTCCGACGCTATTAGGGATCAAATTTTCACCCACAGAAAATAAAGCATATCGACCCTGATAGACGGACGGTAAAGGAGCCGTGGGGCTTTGAGCGATCGCCCGCTCGCGCACCCGGCTAAAAACATAATCCGCCCCTCGGTCGCCGCTAACTACGGAAACTTGAGGAATAGCAGAAAAACCGCTAGTGGCATCTACCCGTTCGATCCGCGACAAACCCTCCTCGTCGAGAGCGATCTTTAAATTTATCGGTCTCGACAAGATCCGAATTTCTTCTCGCACCAGTTGCCCCACTAAAGATTGATAACTGGTTGCGCCAGTATTTGCAGGAACCGACATTTCTGCGATGGTAGCCTTAGCAGTTAAGCCATTGCGGGATTTAATCTTGAGCGTAGCGGACAACCCAGAATCGGAGTTAGGCTGAGGCACTGTAGTAAAAAGAGAATTAGTTCCCAGCAACTCCAGCACTTCTTGAGGCACTCCTCCCAACCACAGAGTAGCTGTTTTGCTGCTTTCTTCTACAGAAACGATCGCTCCTGCTGCACTGGAGGCCCTAGGAAATAAAAATCCTGGCTCTAGCGATTCTGGAGGCGACTTTTTCAACTGAGGCTGTTGATAAAGTCCGCTTATCTCTTCGACAAAACTTGCAGCGCCCTCGAAACTGACTTGAAGTTTCGTATTGGGAGTTGCGGACCAAAGGGACTGGGTTAGAGCGTAAGTAAACAGACCGCAACTGAAACCTTCCGAGTCCCTTTCGCTGGCAAATTGGTTGTCTTTGCTGGCAGCTAGCACCAGCCCCGGGAAGCCAGCCCCATGGAGCCCGAACGCTGGGTTCGAGCCCGAGCGCAGTCGGCTTTGCATTGCTAGTTCTTTAATATCGATCTGTTTGGTCGCCTGGGCCGGTCGAACCCTAATTCGGAGATTTCCTTGTCGGTCGGTACCCGGATAGTTGTAGCTGGCATCGACGATCGCTATGGCTTTTTCCGTTGGTAGCGATCGCATCAGCAGCCACAAGGTTTCCTGCAATAGATCGTTAGCTGCCTTTCCTTCTTGCTCGGTTGACAGCACTCCATCTATAGTCACCAGAGATTTTTGTACTTTTAGTTTCTCGGCTGACTCGCTTTCCTCCTGCGAGCCGAAGGTAGTAATGGAACTGCCCTTGCCGCTAAAGTGAAAAACTACGACATCCTCTGGCCCCGCTTGAGAGCTAATGTGGTTTACGAATGCATTCTCAATATTTTCTCTAGTGGCTTCTTTATTAGCTAAAGTCAGGATATCTGCCGGCTTAAAGCCATACTTATATATTAGAAGCTGTCGTTGGAGTTCGACATCCGTCAGGCAGCCCTTTAAAGGTTTTTCTGCATAATCGTTAATGCCCACCAGCAGGGCTAATTTCCGCCCAGTCGGTTGGGCCAGAACTTGCGAGTAGCGATCGCTCAATTGCCAAAACCCAGTCTCGCTAATTCCCAAGGCGGCCAGCAACCAGCCTGACCGTTCTAAAAATTCTCGCCGCTTTATTACCATACTAATTCCTGATATTTCCCACGCGGAAATCTTATCAAACTCGGACTGATTTCTTTCAACTTAATTTTTAATTTACGCTTGCCGAAACAGGTAAAAAACCGATCGAAAATAACTCTAATACCCATTTCGACAAGCTGTATTATCTACCGCATCTGTTTTCTGGCCTTTGCAGAGTTAGCTATTACTTAGCTTGCATTGCTTTTATCAATTCTGCGGCAACTTCTGGACGGGAAAACTCGGACGGTGGCATCTTGCCCGCACGCAACATTTCTCGGACTTTAGTCCCGGATAGATGAATTCGTTCTTCTGGCTTGCTGGGACTGGTTTTACTCGTGGCCATTGTTTTGGTGCGAGTGCAATAGAAAGCGTGTTCAAACTTCATGGGGGCAATTCCTAACTCCCCGGGCTCGAATTCATCAAAAATGTATTGAGCGTCGTAAGTGCCGTAATAGTCGCCGACTCCCGCATGGTCCCTACCGACAATAAAATGGGTGCAGCCGTAGTTTTTCCGCACCAGAGCATGAAAAATTGCTTCTCGCGGCCCGGCATAGCGCATGGCTGCCGGATTAATGGCCATAATCACCCGTTCCTGTGGATAGTAGTGTTCTAATATAATCTCGTAGCAGCGCATCCTGACGTCGGCGGGGATGTCGTCGGATTTAGTTGCCCCTACCAGTGGATGGAGCAACAGACCATCTACGGTTTCTAAGGCACATTTTTGGATGTATTCGTGGGCCCGGTGAATGGGGTTGCGAGTTTGGAAGCCTACCACTGTTTTCCAACCCTTGTCGGCAAACATTTTGCGGGTATCGGCGGGGTCGATTTGATATTTGGGAAATTGTGCGTGGCCTTTGCGTTCGAGCAACCACACCGGACCTGCTAGATTGATTGGCCCGGCATTATAGACTACTGCCACGCCGGGATGCTTGGTCTCCTCGGTACGGTAAACGTTTATGGCTTCGTGGGCTTTGTTATATGGATATTTTTCGGTTAGTTCTAAAATACCGACGAATTCGCCCGTTGGGGAGTCCAGGCGCACTTTACTGCCTTCTTTTAGGGGTTCGGCCACTTCTTCGGAGACCGAGAGGGTGACGGGAATAGACCAGGGCACTCCGTTTTTCATGTGCATATCGGTGACTACGGGTTCGTAGTCGGCCTTTTCCATGAAGCCGGTTAGGGGGCTAAAGCCGCCGATGGCTATCATTTCTAGGTCGGAGAGCGATCGCTCGTCTAGTTGCACTCTAGGCAGGCTGTCTGCGAGGTCTAGAAATTCCTGCTTTTGTGCTGCTGTGGCGATTCTATTTATTAGTTGGCCACCGTGTGCTGGTATTATGTCTGAATGCTGACTCAAGGTAATCCTCTTTCAGTAAACTGCTATGAAACGTTACGGAGAACTGATTTCTAATCTTAAATCCTACCCTGTCTGGGTCTCGATTGAATTTTGTAGCACATTTTCGCTCCTTTGTCAGTTTCTCCGGTAAGTTAGGGACTGGAGAAAAAATCAAATACCGAATTTCTATTTATTCAACTCATCTAATTTAGCTCGCACTGCCTGAAGGTCTTGCCACATTAACCACTTAGGTTGACCTGGTTCTTTGGAAGAGTTTCTTAATAAATAAGCGGGGTGGAAAATCGGCATGCATAAGCGCCCTTCCCATTCCATCCATTGACCGCGAATTTTGCTAATACCACGCCGATCGCCTGTTAAAGCTTTTACTGCTACTGCCCCGCTTAAGAGAATAATTTTCGGATTTACTAAGCGAATTTGTTCTAATAAATAGGGCTTACAAGCTGCTATTTCTTTTACTAATGGAGTGCGGTTTTGGGGCGGACGACAGCGAACTGCATTGGAAATAAAAACATCGCGATCGCTATTTAATTCTACGGATTCTAAAATTTTATCTAAAAGCTGCCCCGATCTCCCGACAAAGGGCAAACCTCGTTCGTCTTCCTGTTGACCCGGACCTTCTCCAACAATCATTATTTTGGCTTGGGGATTTCCCCTACCAATTACTGCATTGGTTCTGTTTTCTCCTAAGTCGCATCGGTGGCATCGTTCGCAATCATTTTTTATTTCTTCCATGGTTTTATAAGTACCAGGAAGAATGGGAGTCTTTGGATCTGTCAGTCTTAATTTACTATTAACGTCGGTTTCAAAAAGATTTAGTTGTTTTTCCTCGGACATATTTGGTGTTGGAATTGAGATTTTGTTTAACCTTTCT
>CALKCV010000373.1 GCA_938083405.1 uncultured Microcoleaceae cyanobacterium
AAAGGCTACATTAGCGACTAAAAAACTCTAGATTTTTCTGGTTTTTGCTCTTCTATTTCTTGCAATTTTTGTTCGTATTTAAGAGCGATCGCTGTCGATAACTCAAAAATTTCTCTTGCCTTATTTTCGGCATCTTTAAAAACGTCAAGCATTTCCATTAAAGTTTTTTCCTCTGGTAGTTCTTTCATAAAACAACCCGATTGTTAATTGTTGATTAAAAAGGCGATCGCTTACATAGAGTCTGAAGAAACCGGGTTTTTTCAAAAAACCCGGTTTCTGGAGTGCAACGTCAGATTGCACCACTTATACTACAATTGTAATACAATCCGAAATACAAATCCCAACAACCACCGGATATGCAAAAATAGTCCCAACCTAAAAAGCCAAAAAACCAATGGACAACAAATACAATCCCGAAGCGATCGAGTCAAAATGGCAAGAAACCTGGGCCAAACAAAACCCCTCTGAAATGCCGGAAGACGATCGCCCCAAATTCTACGCCCTCTCCATGTTTCCCTACCCCTCCGGGAACCTCCACATGGGTCACGTCCGCGTCTATACCATCGTCGATGTCATCGCCCGCCTCAAAAGAATGCAAGGCCACCGCGTCCTCAACCCCATGGGATGGGACGCCTTCGGCCTCCCCGCCGAAAATGCGGCCATCGACCGGGGCATCCCCCCGGCCAAATGGACCTACCAAAACATCGCCCAAATGAAAGGGCAACTCCAACGCCTCGGCATCTCCTTCGACTGGAACCAAGAAGTCACCACCTGTTCCCCCGACTACTACAAATGGACCCAGTGGCTCTTCCTCCAATTCTTCAACAGCGGACTCGCCTACCAAAAAGAATCCGCAGTTAACTGGGACCCCATCGACCAAACCGTACTCGCTAACGAACAAGTCGATAGCGAAGGATACTCCTGGCGATCGGGCGCCAAAGTCGAACGCAAACTCTTGCGCCAGTGGTTCCTCAAAATTACCGACTACGCGGAACAGTTGCTTAACGACCTCGACAAACTCACCGGTTGGCCGGAGAGAGTGAAACTGATGCAGGCAAACTGGATCGGTAAATCCATCGGCGCGTATTTGGAGTTTCCCATCGTCGGCATGGAGGAAAAAATCGGCGTCTTCACCACCCGCCCCGATACCATTTACGGGGTTAGCTACGTCGTACTCGCCCCAGAACATCCTTTAACTGCTAAAGTTACAACGCCAGAACGACGCGAAAGCGTAGAAAACTTTATTAAAGAAGTCAACGACCAAAGCGAACAGGAACGCACTGCCGAAAACAAACCCAAACGAGGGGTTCCCACTGGGGGCAAGGCGATTAATCCTTTTAACAACCAAGAGGTTCCCATCTGGATAGCCGATTATGTGTTGTACGAATACGGCACCGGCGCGGTCATGGGAGTTCCCGCCCACGACGTTCGCGACTTCGAGTTTGCCACTCAGTACGATTTGCCCATAACCAGGGTAATCGTACAGGACGATTCCGATAACGACGATGCGGAGTTAAAGGAAGCTTATACGGATGTGGGAATTCTGGTTAATTCCGGTCCGTTCAACGGGGAAAAATCCACTGCGGGGAAACAGGCGGTCATCGAATATGCGGAAGATGAAGGTTATGGCGAGGGGCGCGTGCAATATCGCTTGCGGGATTGGCTTATCTCCAGACAGCGTTACTGGGGCGCGCCAATACCAATTATTCATTGCCCGAACTGCGGCGCGGTGCCGGTCCCAGAGGAGGATTTGCCGGTGACGTTGCCGGAGAATATCGAGTTTTCCGGTCGCGGTCCCTCGCCGTTGGCGAAGATGGAGGATTGGGTCAACGTTCCTTGTCCGAGTTGCGGAACTCCGGCGAAGCGGGAAACTGACACGATGGATACTTTTATCGATTCGTCGTGGTATTTCTTGCGCTATCCCGATGCGAAAAACGACCGACGGGTTTTCGATACGGATAAGGTTAACGACTGGATGCCGGTAGATCAATATGTGGGCGGTATCGAACACGCGATTTTGCATTTGTTGTATTCGCGGTTCTTTACTAAGGTTTTGCGCGATCGCGGCTTAATTAATTGCGACGAACCGTTCGATCGCTTGTTAACTCAAGGCATGGTTCAAGCTGTAACTTATAAAAACCCCTCCACTGGTAAATATATTCCTCCTACCCAAGTCAATGCTAAGGAACCGGTCGATCCGAAGACGGGAGAAAAATTGGAGGTCTTCTACGAGAAGATGTCTAAGTCGAAATATAACGGCGTTGACCCGTTGGACGTTATGGGGAAATATGGGGCCGATACGGCGCGGATGTTTATTTTGTTCAAGGCACCTCCAGAGAAAGATTTGGAGTGGGATGATGCGGACGTGCAAGGGCAGTTTCGTTTCCTCAACCGCCTCTGGTTGTTGGCGAGCGAGTTTGCCGCGAAGGGTGGAACCCTCGATCGTAGAACAGGCATCTTGCCTGTTAAGAAAGAAGAGAAGGATTTGCGCCGGGCGATCCATACTGCGATTAAGGAAGTCAACGAGGATCTCGATGGAGATTATCAGTTTAATACGGCGGTTTCGGAGTTGATGAAGTTGAGTAATGCTTTGAACGATAGCAGTTGTAAGGATTCGTCGGTTTACGTCGAAGGTATTGAAGCCTTATTGTTGTTGTTGGCTCCTTTTGCCCCTCACGTTGCGGAGGAATTGTGGCAGATGGCGGGCGGTAAGGGTTCCATCCACGAGCAGTCTTGGCCGGAGTTGGATGCGGAGGCTTTGGTGGTGGATGAGATTACTTTGGTGATTCAGATTAATGGTAAGACTCGGGGAACTATTTCTGCACCGGCTAAGAGCGATCGCGTTGCTTTAGAAGAGTTGGCCCGTTCTTCTGATGTCGCCGGGCGGCATCTCGATGGTAAGGATATTAAGAAGGTAATTGTGGTGCCGGGTAAGTTGGTTAACTTTGTAGCGGTGTAAGTTTTTGGGGGTTGGGGTGTTTTCCTCGGCCCCCAGATTTTTTTTGTAGTGGCGTTTCGCAGCGCGTTTCATGTTGCGCTGCGTTGGCAACATCGCCCGTTCGTAGTAACGAATTACCGTCGCCAACGAGTTAGTGGTGGGTTCCAAGAGTTCGGTTAGCAGCGGATTATTTACGGCATGAAACGGATGGGTTGTTGGTGGGGCGTTGGCGTTGCCTTGCGGATGCAACTGAGATCTTTTTGTAGGGTGCGCTACTCGGCACCAGCGCCCGTTCGTAGTAACGAATGACCGTCGCCAACGAGTTAGTGGTGGGTTCCAAGAGTTCGGTTAGCAGCGGATGTGGTAACGGATGAAACGGATGGGTTTTTGGTGGGGCGATCGCTCTTATTTTCTGTAGCTCTTATTTTCTGTCGGGTGCGCACTGCTAAAAAGCGATAGCTGGGGAAAAAAGCGATCGCTTTTTTTGAGTAGAAAAACTAAATATCAAGAGCGGTCGCTTTTTTGGGGGATAGACAGGGCTGTTTCATGTCTTATTTTTGCCTATCTCTGCGAGACCTCCCAAACCGTGTCTGGTGTGTCTCAGGGTCAGAGTGTCTAGCCATGAGGAAGAGAATGAAACCCCGACCGGGGGGGGGGATAGAAGAGCGATCGCCAACCACCCTAAATAGAGATCGAACCGATCTGCCCTTCAATCTTAAATTCTTTTTGAGGATGTTCTTGCAAAAACTCTTCCACGCCCTGGCGCACTTCCCGCCCCCAATAATCCAAACCCACGTCGTCGAGAACGATCGCTCCTCCAGATTTAATATAACCAGAAAGTAACATTAAATCTTGTTTTACCGCTTCCTTTCTATGGTCTCCATCCAAAAATGCCAAATCGAAGGCTCCGTATTCTTCGCATACTTCTGGGCCGATAATTGCCCTATCTTCAAGTTTAATCCCATAACTTGCAGCTTTATCTAATTCTTGTTTGTTTGCCAAACAGCAAGAAAAAAAACCTCGCTTTAGGGTAAATCTCTTCAAAATCCCAAAGTGTTTCAAAAGTTGTTCGACAAAATACAAATTAGTTTGTTGATGATTTTTAATCTCAAATTGTTTGAGACAAAGAACGTTTTGAAATTCAACAGGAAAATCCGCATCCACGCAGACAATTTGAGCTTCCGGCAAACACAATCCTAGCACTGCAGTAGAGACTCCTACAAAAGTACCTATTTCTAGTATTTTTTGAGGTTTTTTTTCCCTGCTTATCTCAATTAATTTTTCAGCGCGATCGACCGTTACCGAGGCATTTTCAATAAATTCTCGTTCCAGTCCTTGTTGGCTTAAAAAAGACAACGCTCGTTCTCTGGCTTCTTTTGCAGTTATCATATTTTTTACCTGTTTTTGGGATTGGCTATAGTTTTTTTTATTTGGGTAGTGGTAAAGATTTAGCCAGCGATCGAGGGTAATCGCTAATCGCTAATTAAAATAAATACCATATAAATCGCTAAAGCGATCGCTACAAACAAGATTTGCGACCCACTACCAACCACTAAAGTCGTTACTACGAACTCGATATTTGCTCTCTTACCCAACCGCGAAAGCTATTAAGGGTTTTATTAATAAGTACCCGTGCAAAATTAATTAGACATAATAAACAGGCGTCTCGCCTGTTCGGAAGGGCAAATCTTTGTCTAAATATTTTTGCCTACCTACTTACCCATAGTCGAACCACGTTCCAAGTATTCTGGAATTGCTTCTTTTAAGGGCAAATTAGGGCAATTTTTACTTTTATCCGACTCCACATATTTGCCATCTTCCAGCAGATAAATTTTTAACTCCCCTTTCTCAAACCGCCAAAGTTCCGGCACTCCCAAAGCTTCCTCCCATTTTACATCTGTTAACAACAGTTTGCTTCCTGGGGGAACGCTTAATTGTTTTAGTTTTAATAGCATTCTTTTATTTCTTTGCAAAAATCAGCCTACCAGAGCAACGCTATCGGGTGCATCTGGTATTTCGGGGCGCGGCTCTTCAGTAGCCCAGAAGGCGCGGTTTTTTTAAAAAACCTGGTTTCGTGAGTTCCCAAAATCGCTAAAGCGATTACTACGAAACGGCTCTGTTTGTAGTAATCGCTAATCGCTAATTTAAATCGTCAGTATTTTGTCTTTTAACCTTCTAGAGCGCTCGCCCCACCGACAACCTCCAGAATCTCCTGGGTAATAGCAGCTTGCCGCGCCTTATTATAAGACAGAGTTAAAGTACCTATTAACTCAGAAGCGTTCTCGCTAGCGTTGCTCATCGCAGTCATCCGCGAAGCCAATTCGCTCGCCACAGACTCTTGCCAAGCTCGCAATACCTGGTTAGTCAAAAACAAAGGCAACAGAGCATCCAGAATTTGTGCCGGCTCTTGCTCGAAAATCATGTCGCGAGGTAAACTGCCAGTTGGTGTCGCAACCTTCTCCCTCGATACCTCGAAGTGACCGCCCTTAGAAGTCAAGCGGAACATTTCGTCATCTTTAGCCTCAAAACCTTGAAGGTCGAGAGGCAGCAAAGTTTGAACCACCGGTCGAGAGCTAATTAACGAAACAAATTTTGTGTAAACTAACTCCACGCGATCTACACTTCCCGATAGGAACAACGACAGCATTTCCTCAGCCACTGCCGAAGCATTATCGGCACTAGGGACTTGCTCGGGACTGGGAAAAGTTGCCTGGATGGGGGTATCGCGACGTTTGAAATATTGGGTTACTTTCCGCCCGATGAGGACGAGCTTGCAGTCGATGCCTTGTTCTTTTAACTCTCGCACTCGCATCTCTGCCCGTTTGATGATGCTGCTGTTGTAGCTGCCGCACAAACCGCGGTTGCCAGAAATTACAAACAGCCCCACGGTTTTAACTTCCCGTTTTTTCAGCAGGGGCCGGTCTAGGTTTTCAAATTGCAATCTGTCTGCCAGTCCGTAGAGTACCTGGGCGAGGCGATCGGCGAAGGGGCGAGTGGCGGTGACTTGTTCTTGAGCGCGGCGCACTTTGGCTGCTGCCACCAGGCGCATTGCTTCTGTAATTTTTTTAGTGTTCTTGACCGACTTGATGCGATCGCGAATAAATTTTAAATTAGCCATAGCTCAATGGGTAATGGGTAATGGGGAAATTAACAATTAACAATTAACAATTAATAATTGGTTTATGAGCGCGAATAATGGTTTTAAAATGCCTGCTTCATCGCTCGCTAAAAACCCCATTGTTAATTATTAATTATTAATTGTTAATTATTAATTA
>CALKCV010000374.1 GCA_938083405.1 uncultured Microcoleaceae cyanobacterium
AACCTACAAAATCGCTATTTTTTATTTTGGCGAAGTTATTGTTAATTCCAATAATTTTAGCCGCAACTTTAGCTCTTACGCCCTACTTATTTTACTAATTGACTCCGCTTCCTAATAAAAACAAACTCAATAAGGTTCCACCGTTCCACAAACTGTGGAGTAATATAGAAGAAAGGAGATTGCGCGATCGCGTATAAACTACCCCTAAAACCGTTCCCAAAACTGCCAATGGCAAAACTTCAGAAATACTCAAATGAGCCGCCGCAAATAACAAACTGCTCGCCAAAATTGCCCCCCACATCGGTAGATATTTTGTCAGGGAAGGTAACAAAAACCCGCGAAACATTATCTCTTCAAATATTGGGGCAGCTATAGATGCGGTGACAAAAAATAAAGTCAATGCCACCCAATCTTGCCCTTGCAAAGCAATCTCTAAAATAGGATTGCTTCCCCCTTTTCCTTGCCATATTTGTTGGTTAATTAAAGATACTAAAATTACGAGCGGTACTGCAGTTAAATAGCCGCCCAAACCCCAGAAAAACCAACCGCCGCGCCAATCAAATTTAAACCAATCTTTAGGCAGAGGTAAAAATGATTTTAAAGATAGATATAGAACCAGAATTCCGCCAAAAGCTAAGAGCAAATAACTGCTTAAAACGTAACCTGCTTGAAACCTAACTCCCAAACTTGCTGGTTGAATATTTGTCAGCCTTTTAATAATTTCTATCGCTATAGGCAAAGCAATTTGTCCGATGACAAAAAAGCCGACGACAAAGACCTGTATAATCTCCTCGCCGCCCCAAGGAATTTCCCAGGCAACATCGGTATTTTGCATCAACAGAGATTCTTTCCCTTTTATTAGTCGCTGGATGCCTAGAAAAATCAATAATCCAACCCCAGTTATTAATCCTATTCCCGGAATTGCCGCAACGATCGCTAATTTATAAAACGCTTTTTCTGCTAGTTTTTGTTCTGACTCTTGCAACTCGGCTAACTTGCTTTCTTCTCCCCGCACTTCATACAACTTGCCCAAAGCTTGATAGCGGAACCAACCGTCTAAATTTTGAGTAATTAAAGCTTCGGAATCTGAGGATAAAGCTGAAGAGCGATCGCCCCACAAAGATTTTAAAACTTTAGCAGTTGCCAGGGTTTCCCCGGAATTTATTCGTCGTTCTTCTGAGTTAATTAACTCTTCCCAACTCTTAACTGCTGCATCTTGTTCTCCAACTTTAGCTTGAAGAATACCAATTCGCAACTCTATTTCGTCGAGAAAAGCTTCCAGCTTAACTATGGCAGCAGATACTTGATAATTCTCGACTTCTGGCTCTTCGGAACTAACCGCCGTTATCGGATTTTTTTCTGCTATCTGATATGTTTTATTTAACGCTTTTATGCTCGTTTCTTTTGCCGCAGCTATGGCTTGTTCTAAATTAGTTTGAACCGACTTTTCTGCTGTTTTGTATTGGATTAAAGCAGCCTTGAAAGGCTCCTTACCTAAAGCTAATTGCGCGATAGATGACCCATCCGTGCCATCCTCTGCCACATCCGCAGCCAAGTTTTCCGGCTGCAATTCTGCGGCATGAAGCATTAAATTTGTCTGATATAATTCCAACCGACTTTGTATTTGTGGCTGAGTCCAGCTACCTATTAAAGACAAAGCTAAAAAGGCGATCGCTACCACCGTCAGAATACTTAAAATTATCTTTTTAATTGTCATTAATTGCTCCCAAAGAGAATTGATATTTTAGACTCTAAAGTTTAAATGCGCCCAGACCCTCTGTATAAAGAATGCAGATCGAAAAAGGGCAGCGGTCCCAAACAGTGTAAAATGCTTCTGGCTTAAACTGCCCCCCACACTGAAAAATCTAAAATCCAAAAAAGAGATGACTACTCGTATAATTCTCGTGCGTCACGGCCAAAGCACTTACAACCTCGAAAGCCGAATTCAAGGAAGGCTCGATGCCTCAGTTTTAACAGAAAAGGGCACGGCCGACGCCCGCCAAGCGGGCGATGCCCTCAAAGGTATTAAATTTGATGCCGCCTATTGCAGCCCGCTAAAAAGGGCCAAAAGTACGGCGGAGATAGTTCTCTCCAGTTTCGACTCTCCCCCCACCCTCCAACCTACAGAAAAATTAATGGAAGTGCATCTGCCTCTCTGGGAGGGGATGCTGCGCGAAGAAGTAATCGATCGCTTCCCATCCGAATACCGCCGCTGGAAAGACACTCCCCACGAGTTTTACATGGAGGTATCTAACTCTGACGGCCAAAGCAAACATTATCCCGTATTGGCCCTATTCGATCGCGCCCGCAAATTTTGGCACGACACTTTGGCCCGCCATGCCGAACAAACGGTTCTGATAGTGGCCCACAACGGCATTAACCGCTGTTTGCTAGCTACGGCCCTCGGTATTTCCCCTGCTTATTACCAATCAATTCAACAGTCTAATTGTGGCATTAGCATCCTCAATTTTTCTTCATCAGAATTCTCGGAAACGGAGGGAATTAAACCAGGTTTCGTACAGTTAGAATCGATGAATTTAACTACTCATTTAGGGTTAAAGTTTCCTAAACCCAGAGACGGTCATCGCGGCCCTCGTTTGTTATTAGTTCGCCACGGAGAAACTGAATGGAATCGCGATGGTAAGTTCCAGGGACAAATTGACGTGCCGCTGAACGATAACGGTCGTCAGCAAGGTGCAAAAGCAGCAGAGTTTTTGAAGGATGTTAAGCTAGATTTTGCTATTAGTAGTTCGATGTTGCGTCCGAAGGAAACGGCGGAAATTATTCTGCGAGAACATCCAGATATTGAGTTGCAATTAGATAAAGGTTTGTGGGAAATTAGTCACGGTTTGTGGGAAGGTAAATATGAGTCGGAAATAGAGGGTTCTTTTCCGGGACTTTTAACTAAGTGGAAGGAGTCGCCAGAGACGGTGAAAATGCCAGAAGGAGAAGATTTAGATCGGGTTTGGGAACGGGCGATCGCTGCTTGGCGTTCTATTGTTAGTTCGGTTTCCGGTACTGGAATTGTGGTAGCTCACGATGCGATTAATAAGGCAATTATCTCTCATTTGTTTGGTTTGTCCCCGGAGCATTTCTGGAATTTCAAACAAGGAAATGGCGCGGTAACTGTTATCGATTATCCTAAAGGTCCAGAGGGTTTGCCGGTGTTGGAAGCTATGAATATTACTACTCATTTGTCGGGCAGCGTTTTGGATAAAACTGCTGCTGGTGCGTTGTAATTAGCAACGGATTTTGGAGAGGATTTAACCGATGGATTTTTGATGGGGAAGAGTTTGTAGGTTGGGTGGAGCGAAGCGGAACCCAACATTATTATAGTTTAGTTTCGTTTCGCTCCGCCTACAATTTTATTCAATTGTTAAATTACGTTTATGAGTCCTAAAAACATTAACCACGATCGCCTCTTTAAAGAACTGATAACGACGTTTTTTATCGAGTTTTTGGAATTATTTTTTCCAGCAGTCCTCACCTACCTAGACCAAAACTCTATCGAATTTTTAGACAAGGAAGTATTTCCCGAGATACCTTTAGCAGAATCCTTAGAAACCGATATAGTTGTCAAGACAAAATTTCAGGGTAAGGACGCATTTTTCCTAGTTCATGTAGAAAACCAGGCCAAAAAGAAACCGGATTTTGAAAAGCGGATGTTTCGCTATTTTTGCCTTTTATCTGGCAAACACGACTTGCCCGTTTACCCCATCGCCGTACTTTCCTTCGACTCCCCCCGCGCTGCCCAACCGAGCAAATATCGAGTCGTATTTCCGAATAAAGTGGTGATGGAGTTCAACTATGAATTAATTCAACTCAACCAGCTAAACTGGCGCAACTATTTGCAAAACCGCAACCCCGTAGCCGCCGCTTTAATGGCTAAAATGAATATAGCCCGGCAAGATCGCCCCCGAGTAAAGCTAGAATGTCTTCGCTTGTTGGCGACCTTGCGTTTAGACCCGGCCCGCATGAAATTAATTTCAGGGTTTGTGGATAGCTATCTTCGGCTAAATGCTGAAGAAGAAGTTCAGTTAAAATCGCAAATAAGTACCTTACAATCTGACGAACAGGAGGAAGTTATGGAAATAGTTACTTCTTGGATGGAACAAGGAATACAACTAGGAGAATTAAAGATTATCCTGGGGCAAATTAACAGAAAAATAGGTGAAATAGCTCCTCAATTACTGGAAAGAATTCGTCAATTATCGGAGCCTAAATTAGTAGATTTGTCCGAGGCTTTGTTTGATTTGTCCTCTGAGGAAAATTTGGCTAGTTGGTTGGAACAAAATGCTGAAGAACCGACCGAAGAGGAAGGAAACGGTAGTTAACCTGTTGCAGTATCATGGGTGACGATTGATAAAAATTGATAATCGTCACCCCGATGGAGAGGAAGTTAGGTGGCGCCAATAAATCCTATTATATCGGACGAATGG
>CALKCV010000375.1 GCA_938083405.1 uncultured Microcoleaceae cyanobacterium
AGGGATATTTACCTTCCGCTACTAGAGAAACGGTTTTGACTTGCTCTGGGTCGTAGCTGCCCGAGATAGTCGTCGGTTGCAGCAGCAAAAATTCTTTCGGACCGAAATATGTAACAAGTTTGGTTGTCATAGTTTTAGCTAGAGATATTGGTAGAAGCCAGTGGGCGTGCATCGCCCGAGCGAACAAACCCAAAAATCAATGGTTTTTCAAACGCGGTTAGCGCTTAGTTGGAACGTTGTTCTGAGTTTCTCAAGAAAGCAAATGTCAGTTTCATCCGCCAGTGGCCTTTGTAAATCAGGATGGCTCGAAAAGCGCAAAAGCCGCGTCTAGTCGATAAGTAGTCGTGGCCGGCGGAATGTTCGTTCAAAAATTTCTTCGCGGACGGGGCCTGAAAAACACGCTTCCTCGCTACTCAGAGGAATTAAGTCCAATAATTATTAATTATTAATTATTAATTATTAATTACTTAGCATCGATTTTACAGCCCAGAAGAAACCCGCCACCTTAAATATTTTTTAGGGTGGCGGATGCTAAAAAAAGCAATATTTAAAATTCGGACCCTGGACGGGACGGGCCCGGCTTAATTAGGGAGCAGCTAGCGCCAGTGTAAATTGATTGTTTCTGCCCGCTGACAACGTTCCAACGTTCCAACGTTCCAACGTTCCACCCATCAGCCACTTTTTGGGAAAGCTTCAAAGGTGACCTGCCCCCGCTTAATTAACCTATTGCTGCCAAAATATCTTTGGCGTGGCTATCGGTTTTCACCTTCTCATCTACTAATGTGATGGCACCTTCGCCGTTAATGACGTAACTAACGCGCTTGGAATAACCGCCACCATCCACATCGTAGGCTTTGGTAATAGAACCATCAACATCTGCTAATAATTGGAAAGGCAGGCCATATTTTTCGGTAAAGGCTTTGTGGGATGCCTCGTCGTCCTGGCTGACTCCTAAGACAACTATTTCTTTGCCTTGATATTCGGCATAGTTGTCCCGGAAGCTTTGGGCCTCTTTGGTGCAACCGGGGGTGTCGTCCTTGGGATAGAAGTACATCACCACGGTTTTACCGGCAAAGTCCGCTAGAGAGACTGTTTCGCCGTTGGTGTTTTTGGTGGTGAAGTTGGGAGCTTTTGTGCCTACTGCTAAGACCATTGTTTCTGTTTCCTCTTTTTGTGATTCGAGTTTTATTCTTTCTTCAGTTATTTTAGGTTTATTAGGCATCTTGCCAATCTATCTAAAATCTAAATTTAAAAATCTGAATTTGAGATGAGCGCTGTAGAGTCCCAAGAGATAAAATCCATCCAATATCCCCAAGCTACGGTAGTGCGGGCAGAACGAGCTTTGCGCTGTTCGCCGTTTAAACTAAAGTTATTTGAGACCATGGCGAACCAAAGCGTCGAACTGGGGGCGATCGCCTCTGGGGAAGGCGTCCAAAATGGCTACACGCGAGGGCCTACCTCCGAACTGGCCGTGGAAAATTACCTCCTCTGGTCCATTCAAGTTGGCCTCTTGCGACGAGAAGTGGACGGACAAGGAATTACGGATAGCTTTCGCCTCACTCCCCTGGGCCGTCTATTAATAGAAAAATGGCAAACCCAAGGACAGTGGCCTGCCCCTACATTCGGCGATCGCCTCTATCATTTTATTAACCGTCGGTTCCGATTGCCTTTTTAAACAATTAATAATTAATAATTAATAATTAATAATTATTAATTGCATATCTACCAATTTCTCATACCAAAAATTCATGGTGCATAAAAAAATATCTGGGCTAAAAAACCAATTTTTAATTGTTAATTACTATGAAAGCAATAATGGTTGTGGGAACTACTTCCCATGCAGGAAAATCCTTAATTACCAGTTCTATTTGTAGAATATTGGCGCGAAAAGGTATCCGCGTCGCTCCCTTTAAAGGTCAAAATATGGCATTAAATTCTTATGTCACTGCTAATGGGGGAGAAATAGGCTACGCACAAGCAGTGCAAGCTTGGGCGGCGGGAGTTTCTCCCTCTATAGAAATGAACCCAATTTTATTAAAGCCCCAGGGAGATATGACTTCCCAAATTATTTTAAAGGGGCGGCCTGCGGGAGTTGTAAAAGCGTCGGAATATTACGAAAAATTTTTCGATATCGGCTGGCAAAGCATTCAAGAATGTTTGGCAATTTTAGCTGCGGAATTTGATGTAATTGTTTGCGAAGGGGCGGGAAGTCCGGCGGAAATTAATCTCAAACATCGAGATTTAACTAATATGCGAGTAGCCAAACATTTGAACGCGGATACAATGCTTGTAGTAGATATCGATCGCGGCGGTGCTTTTGCTCATGTAGTCGGGACTTTGGAACTGCTAGAACCAGAGGAGAGAAAATTAATTAAAGGAGTAGTTATTAATAAATTCCGAGGGCAGCGATCGATCTTAGAGCCGGGGATTAAATGGTTGGAAGAAAGAACCGGAATACCCGTATTAGGAGTAATTCCCTGGATAGATGAAGTATTCCCCGCCGAAGATTCTGTTAGTTTATTAGAACGTCGTTCTAGTAAGGAGAAAACGGACCTTAATATTGCCGTACTCAGACTGCCTCGGATTTCTAACTTCACAGATTTCGACCCCCTAGATGCCGAACCAACTGTAACTGTTAAATATCTTCAACTTAAAGACAATCTAGGCTATCCCGATGCCGTCATTATTCCCGGTTCTAAAACTACTATTGGGGATATGTTAGAACTGAAAAAAACAGGCATGAACGAGCAATTAAAAAAATATTTAGAAGCCGGGGGTACGGTAATGGGAATTTGCGGCGGTTTTCAAATGTTGGGTCAAACTTTAGTGGATGTCGATGGCATGGAAGGACAGCCTGGAAAATATGAAGGATTGGGATT
>CALKCV010000376.1 GCA_938083405.1 uncultured Microcoleaceae cyanobacterium
ATTTCCCATTTCCCATTTCCCATTTCCCATTTCCCATTTCCCATTTCCCATTTCCCATTTCCCATTTCCCATTTCCGAAAATTATTCTATTCCTCTTCTTCTGTATTATTAGTTTCTGCCTCCGACTCCGACGTTACTTGCCTCAAATGTATGTGCTTATGTCCCAAGCGAATCGAAAATTCATCTCCCGCCTTTAATCCCATTTCCTCGGTATAGTTTGCTCCTATTACCAGTTGTCCGTTTTTATGAACGCAAGCCCGATAAGTAGCCGATCGCCCCCGACCATCTTTTGACTTATCCTCGTCTAGGGGAATCCCTTTTGCCTCAAGGACTGCATCATAGAACTTAGTTAAATAAACGCGCATCTTGTTGTCTTTTGTGGTCGTGTAATACCCACAAGCAATAGCAGTTTCCTTGCGCGATAAGTGGGAAAGTTCTTTTACCTTTTTCAAAAGCTCTTTGCCCGTTATTGGGGTATTCGATCTTTCCGTTTCTGTTTTAGCCATCTTTTCATTCTACTTAACAACTTTATCGATCGAGTCTAACACTTAGATTCGCTAACAGCAACTACTTTTCAAAAAATAATTAGCTATTAGCCTTAGTTTCAGATTAGCCTAAAACTTTCTCCATCAAATACTTTTGACTCGATTCTTGGCTTATTAACGCTATCTTCCGGGTTGCATCCCTCCCCTGGTATCAAAAATTCATTTCTTTTTATACTTTTATTCCAACTCCGACTCATACTTTTTTTTCTTTTGTAGGTAAGAATACCTCAGAGCGAACTAAAATTAAACCGCGCCGCCAGAGAAAAACAAAAATCAAAAATCAAAAAAAGTTTACCAATATTTTTTATATTTCCCTTAATTGCTTGATAGTTTTACCAGTATCTTGCTCTTGGTTGAGATTGATGCGATCGCCTGCTTTATATCCAGAGAAATAACCCTGTTCGGAACTAACTTGTTCTGCCCTTTGAGTTTTCACCTTAAAACCTTCGTTAATTAAATATTCCTCGATAGCAAGATCGTTTTTTTCAAACATAGAACGTACCACAATAGCAGGTGTAGGACTGCTTTCGCTATTACCGGCTATCCCTTCTTCTTCCATGTCTTTTCTGCGTTGTTCTAATCTATGTCGGAGTCGCGTCGCACATCCCACGCGAAAAGCATGGAGAAATGCCCGACCTTTTCCTTTATGTCGTTTGGCTAGTCTTTCTACTGCTTTAGTTAAATATTCGTAAAGACGTTGAGAAACAGTAATATTTGTTTGCATTCCAATAAGAGTCATATTTCCATTATTTTTAGAACGCATTGCCCTACACCCGTTTGCGGTAGCAATTCCAGCCAAAATAAGCATTTTCCAAGCAACATAACGACTGGTTGTTTCCACAGTTCCCGTCGTCACATCTTCTTCTTCACCAGGCCCTAGATCCGCTATAGTTAAATTGTATTTGGTTAATAACTCTGTAGCTTTTTCTGCTGCTAATGCCGCCTCATTTTCGTTGGGAGAATTGGCAAGTGCCAAGAGTTTATTGATTTTTTCTAGAAGACTGTTATTGACCATATTTTCTGCTAGTTTCGATCGCTGCTAACCTCCAGTATATCACGGCGATCGCCTTTTTGAGCGATAAATTTTTCAGTAGATATCCACAACTATGGTAATACCAGTAACTTTTTAAAACTGGAAGTTTTGCCAGAGGGAGCCAACGCAGTAACTCTCAAGAATACTAAGATCTTTTAATATAGCTCCATAACAGGGTCTGTGGGTATTTCTGCCTCCGTAGCTTAAGACAGAAACCCTCTATAAAGCCGCAAATCGTATTCTCAGAAACCAGGTTTTTCCAAAAAACCTGGTTTCTCGACGGACCTGGAGGACTGGTTTTTAGGCGTAATATTATAGCTAATTAGAATGTTATAATAGGATATTTTGGAAGAGAAGGAAGCCATTAAAAATAAACGAAAAACCGAGGCAAAAAAAAACCGATGAATGAGTCATCGGTTTTTTCTATCTCTATATGTTTATTTCTTTACTCAGCGTTTTCTCGATACCAATCAATCGTCTTCTTCAACCCTTCCTTAAAATCCATCTGTGCCACGAAACCAAACTTCTCCTTCGCCCTTTGAGTATCCAAACAGCGACGTGGTTGACCGTTAGGCTTGTCAGTTTGCCAAACAAGTTCTCCATCAAAACCCATCAACTCGCAAATTAACTCCACCAAATCGCGGATAGTAATCTCATAGTTGGTACCCAAATTAACAGGTTCCGATTCGTTATAAGCTTGAGTCGCCATAACAATACCCCTAGCCGCATCAGTAGAATAGAGAAACTCGCGACTCGGGCTACCATCGCCCCAAACAGGCAGAGTCTTATCTCCCCTTTGCTGTGCCTCATGTACCTTACGAATTAAAGCAGGAATCACATGAGAACTGCTGGGGTCAAAATTATCCTCAGGCCCGTATAAATTAACCGGCAGCAAATAGATACCATTAAAACCGTACTGGAGGCGATAAGCTTCCAATTGGACCAAAAGAGCCTTCTTCGCAACTCCATAAGGAGCATTAGTTTCCTCTGGATAGCCATTCCAGAGATCTTCCTCCTTAAAAGGCACAGGCGTAAACTTGGGGTAAGCGCAGATAGTACCAACACATACAAACTTGGATACTCCTGCCTTGTGGGCGCAGTCGATCAATTGAACGCCCATCATCAAATTGTCGTAAAACAGTTCCGCAGGTTTTTCTCGGTTCAAACCGATACCGCCGACATGAGCCGCTAAGTGAATAACGATATCCCGGTCTTGGACCACCTTTTGGCAAGCATCGAGAGTGCAGAGGTCGTAATCGCGCGATCGCGGCACAGTAATATTCTCGCTAGTAGCGCCGGCCTTGTGAAGCTGGTCCAAAACCTGACGACCCAGAAAACCCGACCCGCCGGTCACTACAATTTTTTTGTCTTTTAAATCTAGCGCAGTCATTTATTTATTTTTGGTGTAGGAAAGATTAATCGACTTACTTCAATTTTCAATTAAATTCGAGCAAACCGGATCGCAATTCTCAAGATTTTTTCCGATCTAGCTCGCGACCCGGTTTTGCCCAAGTGTGAGATTCCCCCAGAGTGAGACTAATTAGGGATACCCAAAAAAATAATGGAGCCGTAGGTTGGGTGGAGTGAAACGCAACCCAACAATACTATTTTAACGTTTGGAGATTTTAATTTTGGGAAGTCCCTTAGTCAAACCCGACACCAAGCTCTTTAGCCTTCTTCAAAGCTTCAATATCGGCATCCACCATCAAATGTACCAACTCCTCGAAAGTCACCGAAGGTTCCCAACCCAACTTTTCTCGTGCCTTAGTAGAATCGCCAATCAACAACTCCACCTCAGCCGGGCGCAGATAGCGGGCATCGAACTCCACAAAATCATGCCAATCTAAATTCACATAATTGAATGCTATGTCCAGAAACTCGCGAATAGAATGAGTTTCGTTAGTAGCAATCACATAATCATCCGGTTTTTCCTTCTGGAGCATCATCCACATAGCCCGGACATAATCCTTGGCATAACCCCAGTCTCGTTTAGAATCCAAGTTGCCCAAAAACAGTTTTTTCTGCTTGCCCTCAACAATGCGGGCCACGGCGCGAGTAATTTTGCGAGTGACAAAAGTCTCGCCCCTACGCTCGCTTTCGTGGTTGAACAAGATCCCGTTACAAGCAAAAAGTCCGTAAGATTCTCGATAATTAATCGTCTGCCAGTGGCCATAGACCTTAGCACAGGCATAAGGACTCCGGGGATAAAAAGGCGTAGTCTCCTTCTGGGGGACTTCTTGGACCTTACCAAACATTTCAGAGGAACCGGCTTGATAGAAGCGGACCTCAATACCAGTACGCTTTTGGTAGTCTCGAATTGCTTCTAACAGGCGCAGCACCCCCATGCCCACCGCATCGACGGTATATTCTGGAGAGTCAAAACTTACTCGAACGTGGGATTGGGCGCCTAGATTGTAGATTTCTACCGGCTGGACTTCCTCTAAGATTCGACGTAGGGTCGTACCATCGGTCAAATCTCCGTAGTGGAGGAATAAACGGGCATCTGGATTATGAGGATCGACATAGATATGGTCTATGCGATCGGTATTGAAGGTAGAACTTCGCCGGATAATACCGTGAACCTCATAGTCTTTTTCTAGCAAAAGCTCGGTTAAAAAAGAACCATCTTGACCTGTAATCCCAGTAATTAGGGCTCGTTTGCGTTCTGTCATCTTGATTATTTTTTGAATTTAACTGAAATAGCAGACGTCTGAAGTTAAGAAAAAGTTTTTTCCTCTGCCGTTTTCGCTGCCGCCTCAGCACTATTTTTCTGTAGCTTAACCCAAGCTCCAGGCGACAAACAACCTTCGATCGCATCCTTAACCAAAATTCAACCCAGTCAAATTTCGAGCAATCTACAGGTATAAAGAAAAGGTTGACGGGCTATGAGGAATAGAAAGAATCACCTTTCTTAACCCAGAATAATTAAAGATAATAGATGCTATAGATTCCGATGGAAAAATAGGGGGATAGCAGTCTTTCCCCCAGAGAGAGCCTGGTTGCATATCATCGGCTGCAAGTCAAGCCCGCTCGACCCGCTAACAACTCAGATGGCTCCAAAAAGCAACAACAGATGTATTTAATATCCAGCAAAAACACTAATTTTGGCCAAATTGATATGCATCCGATTGCTACAGCTTAGTAAGCACCATTATTTTTAGGAAAAATAACAACGCCAATAGTTTTAAAAATTATCCACAAATCAACCCCGAAATTGCTGAAATTGGCATAATAAAGATCCATTTTTACCCTTATAGGATAAGGAATGTCATTTCTACCAGAAACTTGCCATAAACCCGTTATGCCAGGTCTTATAGTCAAAATCCTATCCATGTAACGACCGTATTTTGGCAGTTCTTCCGCCACCAAAGGTCGAGGTCCTACCACACTCATATCACCTTTCAAAACATTCCAAAATTGAGGAAATTCATCTAAACTCGTAACTCTTAGAAATCTACCTATCCATGTAATTCGAGGATCTTTTTTTAACTTAAAATTTTCCTCAAATTCTTGGCGAAGATGGGGGGATTTTTCCATCATTTCTACCAACATTTCATCGGCATTTTCCACCATAGTTCTGAATTTTAAACAGCCGAACGACTTTCGGTTTTTACCTACTCGTTCCTGCACATAAAAAACAGACCCAGGGGAGCTTATAAGAATTAGGAAAGCTATAAGCAGGTAAACTGGGGCAAAAAGGATGAGAACTGATAGGGAAAAGGCGATATCAAACAATCGCTTGGGTTCCCCAAGCTCTATAGCCTCTAATAATTTACTATTCGGTCTGTCTCGAAGGATTCGAGACGCAAAAGCGCGTTCCGGAAACGCACGAATTATCTTGCCGGAGATGAGTTGGCTGTCGGCAGTCATCTTACTCCTTCACTTCACACCACACACAGTCGATATCGTAAAGCATCAAGAGGCTTTTTGGGAAAAATCAGACGATGAAAAATAAAACTTTTTTTGGACAAAGCACGATAATTTCTCTACTGACTCACCTCCTCAATGACATTATTTAAAGATGTGAAACATCTTTAAAATCTTGCTAATGCTAGGTTTATGCCAGTTATCTACTCGAACGCCCTACTTAAAATCTGGGGCTAAAGCTTACAAGCTTTAGCCCCAAAGGACGTTTTTAGATATTAGATTTTCATAGCTAGAATTAATGTCAACTATTAATTCTACCCACAGAACAGGAGGCCATCCAAGCAATGTCTTCAAAGATAGGGGTACAGATGGCCCCGCCTCAAAGAATCACATTAGGATTAGCCGTTTCGACAACGATCTTCTCGATCTCAGATACAGACAAATTAGGATTAGCCTGCTTTATCAAAGCCACCACACCTGATACATGGGGAGTTGCCATAGAAGTACCAGCAAAGAAATCATAAGGAGTACCGGATACAAATAAAGGCACAGTCGAATAAATATCCCCTCGATCTTCCACTCCACCATCCCCACCAGGGGCCACCACGAAATCTAAAGCTTGCGGACCTGCCTGGTTAGAGAAATTAGAAAACCGATTAGCCAGATCCACCGAACCTACAGCAATACCCACGCGGTCTGCAGTGGCGGCTGGAAAATCGGGGGTAGTCAAACTGTCATTTCCCGCCGCCGAGACAAACACAACTCCTCTCGACTCGGCATAACGAATGGCATCTAACTCTGCACTAACAAATCTCCTGCCCCCCGAACTGAAGTTAATTACATCTGCCCCATTATCGGCAGCATAGCGAATAGCTTCTATTCCATCGCTGACTCTGCCAACCCCACTATCGTCTAGTACCCTCAAGATCATAATGTCCGCCTCGGGAGCAATGCCAACCGTACCGCCACGATTAATCGAGGCAGCAATTGTACCCGCTATATGAGTTCCATGACTCTCTAAATCTTGGGGATCGTTATTGTCGCTGACAAAATCCCAACCTCGAACGTCATCCACATAGCCATTGCCGTCATCATCAATGCCGTTGTCTGGGATTTCATCATTGTTGGTCCAGATATTGTTTTCCAATTCCGGGTGATTGTAGTCCACACCACTGTCGATTACTGCAACCACAGTACCTTCGCCTTGATACCCCCTAGCCCAGACTTCAGGCGCTTTGACTAAATCTACTCCCCACTGTTGGCCGCCTATATTGGGAACGTCGGGAAATGGAGCTTCGCCCAAGGCGCGGGCCACTGCTGCTGAGGCATCCACCAAACCATAACCAAAGCGATCGTTAAAGCTAGCCGTTCTCGAAATTGTAGTTTGTGTAGTTGTTACTGCTTCTGGTTCTTGAGGGATTTGGCCGGCTAGAAGGCTGTTGGTAGAGACGAATTTACCTCTAAGCTCGTTCGCGAATACTCCTCGCACTCTGGCTAAGACAGGGCCATTAACTCCTTGCAGAATCAGAGTATCTGGAGTTTGTCCCCCACTGGCAGAGTCTTCTCTTAAAAATAAATCTGCTTCTGTTAAGTTGTCTGGCAGTCCTATTAGGTCGGATAAAATCTCAAAGTCGTCGATCAGATCCGTTGTGGCATCGTCTGGGCGGTCTGTCTGACGCAGGGCAAATACATCGCGGCCTTCTCCCCCAATTAAGGTATCGCTGCCCAAGTCCCCCAGGAGGATATCGTTGCCTTCTTGGCCGAGGAGTATGTCATTTTCTTTACCGCCGTACATGGTGTCGTTGCCGCTATCTCCTTCGAGGCGATCGCTACCCAAGTCTCCAAACAGCAGGTCTCCTCCCAAATTACCGTTGAGAAGATCGTCGTCTTTTCCACCCCGCAGGCTATCGGCATTAGCCCCACCAAAGAGGCTATCGTTACCCTGGTTGCCATTAATTAATTCTCCTGCGGAAGAACCAATGACTCTATCGTTGCCAGCTAGGGCTTGGAGGCCCTGGGGATAGGTCCCTAATAAGCCTGGTGTTAGAGTGAAATTATCGGATGCCTCCGATAATATGTAAGAAAGACCGTCGGCACTAGAACCTGCCATAATAATATTCTCCTAATTCTTTTAAGGATTTTTTTCTTCGCATCTGCGGTAATCTCGATCGCTTGTTATTTGCATTTAGGTATCAAGGCATAAATATAATACCAGTTCCCAAAAATTGTAAATATGACCTTCGCGACACTTCGATCGCGCTGGATGTGGTATTTTGCGCCGGGGATATTCACCCAGAGCCCAGAAACCCGGTTTTGGCCAAAAACCGGGTTTCTATATTTATTCCCCCGATGCACTCAAGAAGGAGAATAATGTAAGATTTTGAACGTTTTTTTTATTGAATATAAATGGCGAACGGATTGCGATCGCCATTCTCAAATCGGGAGCATCTCAATTTTGATCTTGCCCGCGAATTAGACCCATGCATGTCAGTTGTCAGTTGGAACCTTGCTAGTGGGACGACCAACAACGTTCCAACCGACCGCTAACAAAAAGCATTAATTTTTTGGTATTTTTACTTCGATGAAATGCTCCCCTCAAATCTCTTTATTCAGGAACTTTTTTCTCTGGACTAGCATTTGACTCTTAAAAGTTCCTGTTTTCTTTAAACTAGGAATAATTGGGAAAATCCGTTCCGAGCAAAAACACTGCAAAAACACTTTTTCGAGCCTTCGATGCCTCTGCATAATGTAATTATAGCAATCAGTGCGGGGGTTGTAATACTATCGCCGACCATCAACCAGGTTTCTCAGATATCGCTTCTGACTAACGAATTGCTATATAGAACGCAAATAATGTCTGGCCCCAATATATATCTGAATTATTTCTCCTAATTGCCTCAGAAAAAAAATCCCCCCGTTCGATTCCGCGATGCTAAAAAATACTACGGATTATTAATGCATAAAATTAGCCCTAAATATTGATTTAAAAAAATAACTTATTTATTAATAATAACTAGCTCTATTTTAATCTTTCTAAAATTATTTGAAACGAGAATAAATCGCGAACAGAGCGTTAAAATTTATTAAAAATATCTTGACAAGCAAATTGACATCCCCTATCGAGCCATGGTGGGGATATTCACTTATAAATAGGCAAATATTTTAATTAGACCGCCACAAAATATTTCGGCCAACCAAGTTACAGGCTAGGCACAAGTTGAATCCTGCCTGCATCCATTTCGTCCATGAGTAGCTCTAAGGCTTCGTAATCAACATCAGAAATGTAACCCAACCTAGTTAATTCGCTGTTAATTTGATTCTCAATATCTGGCGTCAATTTTTTTATATAGAGAGCCTTGGCTACGAGTTTACGAATCACGCGCTCAGATTTCATAATAAATAAAAGAACTCTGCATAATTCAATTGTCCGATAAAAAGCTAATAAAAGTCAGCGATCTAACCCCACAAATTGAAGCGATCTCGATCGCATGGCCCCAGAATCAA
>CALKCV010000377.1 GCA_938083405.1 uncultured Microcoleaceae cyanobacterium
CATGACTAAAAACAATTTCTCTCTACCAACAAACTGCCATCTCCGCCGCGCCAGCGCGAAAGATATCTGGCAAATTAGAAAGTTAGTATTTGGAGCAAAACTAGACCCCACCCAATTACGCGCGGAGCAATTCTGGGTCCTAGAATCTGAGGAACAAATCGTCGCTTGCGGGCAATTGCGAAACTTTGAAGGGGCGCAAGAATTGGGAAGCTTAGTAGTAGCTTCAGCTTGGCGAGGGCGCGGGTTGGGAACTTTCTTAAGCAAGCATTTAATCGAGGAGGCTACCAAACCGCTTTATCTCGAATGTTTGGGCAAAAATTTAGAAGAGTTTTACACTGGTTTGGGTTTTGTGGCTATTTCCTGGGAAGAGTTGCCGCAGTCTCTTAAATTCAAGTTCGGGCTGTCGGAAATGGGGAGAAAGTTATTAAAAATACCCGTAGTTTTGATGGAACATAGGGGCAGCTCGTAGTAATCGCGAAGAGCGCTTAAGTAGATAGACCAAAATATTGACACAAGGATTTGCCCGTAGAACAGGCGTCTCGCCTGTTCCAGATGTCTAATTAATTTTGCGCAGCTACTTAGAATCGCGCTCCCGGATCGCTACGAACCAGCGATTAGCTCCTACCGAGGGCCCATACCAACAGTACCGGCGTAAACAGCCCGATCGCCCAATTCGTCCTCGATGCGCAACAAGCGGTTGTACTTGGCAACCCGTTCGCTGCGACAGAGGGAACCAGTTTTAATCTGACCGGCGCGAGTGGCTACTGCTAAATCGGCGATCGTCGTATCCTCTGTTTCACCGGAACGGTGGCTGATGACGGAACGATAACCGTTGCGGGTGGCGAGGTCGATGGTATCTAGGGTCTCGGTGAGGGAACCGATTTGATTTAATTTAATCAAAATCGAGTTTGCCGCACCGAGATCGATACCTTTTTGCAAGCGAATGGGGTTAGTTACGAATAAATCGTCTCCCACCAGTTGAGTTTTGCTGCCAACTTTCTTATTGAAGGAGACCCAGCTATCCCAATCATCTTCGTGCAGGCCGTCTTCGATGGAAACGATGGGATATTTATCGGTCAACCCCGCTAAATAATCGATTAACTCGCCCGGGGAGCGAGTGGAGCCGTCGTAGGTGTATTGACCGTCTTTGTAAAATTCGCTCGCGGCTACGTCTAATGCTAGGGAGACTTGTTCTCCTGGTTTGTAGCCGGCGCTTTCGATCGCTGCGATTAATAAATCCAATGCTTCCTGGTTGGAGCCGAGGTTGGGAGCGTAACCGCCTTCGTCGCCGACTCCGCCGAGCAGACCTTTGTCTTTTAGCACTTTGCTGAGGGAGGCGAAGACTTCCGCGCCCCAGCGCAAGGCTTCTTTAAAGGAACCTGCCCCTACTGGTACGATCATAAATTCTTGGATGTCAACGTTGTTTTCCGCGTGGGCGCCGCCGTTGATGACGTTCATCAGGGGTACTGGCAGGATGTTCGCTTGGGGACCGCCGAGATAGCGATAGAGGGGGAGGCCGAGGGCCATGGCTGCTGCTTTCGCGGTGGCGAGGGAGACTCCCAGGATGGCGTTGGCGCCGAGGTTGCTTTTGTTGGCGGAGCCGTCTAGTTCCAGCATTTTGCTGTCGATTAATGCTTGGTCGAGGGCGTTTAGCTGGCAGATGACTGGGGCGATTTTTTCTTCGACGTTGCTAACTGCGGTGAGTACGCCTTTGCCTGCGTAGCGGCTTTTGTCGCCGTCGCGCAGTTCGTGAGCTTCGAAGCTGCCGGTGGAGGCGCCGCTGGGAACTTGGGCGAGTCCGGTTATGCCGCTCGTTAGGGTGACTTCGGCTTCGATGGTGGGGCGACCGCGAGAGTCTAGGATTTCGCGGGCGGCGATGGAGTTAATTGTTGTTTCTGGCATACTGTCTTTTTTCTCTTTTATCTATAGTGGTTTGGCTGCTGGGGGCGATCGCTCTTTGGCTTTGGGGTTCGGGATTTTCTACCGATTGGGTCTTGACTTTTTTTGACTCATCGGTTATAATGCACCCTCCTTTCTGCCTGGGGCTTTTTCGCTCCAACAGCTTCGATAGACAGAATAATAGGTATTTTGACTTTTTTGCCAGATGTTAAATATTTTTACTGATTTGGCTGGAAATTAGGCGCTTCAGTAGTTCCAGGGGTTGAGAGCTATAAACTGGTTGACTGGGCTAGAGCCAGATGTCTCCAGGTTGGCGATGCACTTGACAATAGTCTTATAATTCATGTTTTTCGACCGGTCAGAATTTTGATAAATTACAAGGATGCCGGGATGATTGGGGTCGGCATTATGAAGATTGTTAAAATCATCACAGTTGCGGCTGAGTAAAACCCGCCCCTGCTCTCTGGCATAGTCGAGTACGACTGAATCTGGCTTGCTTGTTAGACCTACTTCGTTGACCGTGACGACATCGTGGCCAGCTTCTCGCAACAAGTTAAGCAGACCCTTGGCTTGAGAGTCTTCATCCAGGAGTAATTTTAGGCTCAAGAGAAACACCTTTTTCTTCCAATCTATAACGCTCTTCTTCGGCCTCCATTTTCAAGAGGTCTTGGTGGGTTTGGCAATAGCGAAAGGCTTCCTGGATAGCTGCCAAAGGGAGGTCCCAATTATCTGCGGCTTCTTCTGGGGACATTTCGTTGGCGATCGCGTCCAGCCACACCGTCGAAGCCTGGAGTTTCCTTCCTTTTATATAAAGCTGTCGCCGCCAGGGGTGGGGGCGTTCGACCAAATATTGCCAGTTTGGTTCGGGTTCGGGTTCGAGTTCTGGAATTAGCAAGGGAATTTGCTCGTCGCGGGTACGAACGAACAGTTGACTGCCAGGACGCATCTGGCGTTTGAGCGTTACCAATATCGATATCGCCCGTTCGATGGCTTCTCGATCGCTAATCCCCCCCAAAGCCACCCGCAGCCAATCTAACTGTGCCTTTTGTTCTGGAGCGAGCTTAAAATTTTCTTCCTTTGTTTGTACCATTTTTGGCTTGAAAGTACGAGCCCTACAATGTTTTAAGTATGCCACAGTTTCTGCTACGCAAAAGGGTGAAGAAACTGTGGGGGATTTTTGGGGCCATTTATTGCTTGGATTTGCCTAGATTATTGCCTTACGGCCCCGGGACAAAAGAAATCCCTGAAGTGGCGATATTCTCAAAGTCTGGCGCCAATCTAATTAGTTTTTTATGTACTTCATCTGTGACCCAGAAGATTAGAGGAAAGGAGAAACTGGCAGAAAAACGATCGCGCATAAAGTTAGTATCCTGCAAGAGTTCGTCTAGCGATCGTACCGAGTCCAGACCGCAAATGCATAAAGCCGATAAGGGGGAAATTTTATTTAATTCTCCTCTGGCGGCTACTTTTGCTTGGATTAAATTATAGAGGGTTTTGGCTGATTTGGGTATAACGAGCTTTTGGATATTGTAGGTTTTTGATAGTTTTTGGATTGCTCGTTCTTGGGTTTCGCTACAGTTGCAGTTTACCAAGAGCAAGCAAAAACAACCTCGGGAGAGGGTTAAAGTTCTGGTTAAAGTTGAGAAAGAGCGATCGCTTTCTGTCGATCTATTTTCTAATTCTGGTAAAACGAGCATGGTTAGCACTCCTGATGTCGTCTGAATGGTCCCACCCATTTTGGGGGACGGTTGTCGGTAGGTCAATTGATGTCCCATTGTGGTCATGGGGATATTGTATTATAAAATTAATTGTCGGCAAATTGCAACAAACCCAGAGCGTTATGAATTTAGATTTAGAGCGATTTTACGAAGCGTCTAACCCCGCCGAACCGATAGATATGAAAAATCCCGAGGAAAAACGGTATTATATTGATTTTGCCGCCGTCCGAGGGGATAAAGTTATTAA
>CALKCV010000378.1 GCA_938083405.1 uncultured Microcoleaceae cyanobacterium
CAGAGCGATCGGTAAAACTCCGGTGGCCAATGGATCCAAGGTTCCTCCATGTCCCACCCGTTTGAGGCGCAACAATCGTCGAACCTTCGCCACGCAATCGTGGGATGTCATGCCTTTAGCTTTATTTAGATTGAGAAAACCTTCCACTGACAATTAATAATTAATAATTAACAATTAATAATTATAGCAATTATCGAATCTCCTGACAATTAATAATTAATAATTAACAATTAATAATTATAGCAATTATCGAATTTCCCGGGGTTCTAAATATCGTATTTTGTACGCTCAATAATTGTTATATTGGCTAATTGGTTAACGGGCGATCGCTCCATTAATTATTTTCAAAAAAGTATTCATCTTTCTGCCATGAATAGCCTTGTATTTTAGGATTGCTATATTCCAAATTCGTACTTTTTTAATCTTGCCTTTAATTGTTAATTTTTAATTGTTATCAAATAGTTATAAAGTCACCGGAACCCAGTTCCCCAGGACTAATACCGTCCAAAACAGCCAAATAATCTCCTTCATCGCCCCTTTCATCTATCCTAATAGCCGTACCGCTAAGAGTCGTTCCCTCAATCTCCTCGATAACAACCTCTTCCAACTCCAAATCTCCAAAACGAAGACCATCCAAAAGACCAATTTGGTCTTCTTCTTCTAAACTAAAATCTATAATTACATCCGCATCATTAAGAGTAATGCCGCCCGTAGAAGAACCAAGAAAAAATACATCTTCACCAAAACCGCCAATTAAAATATCCCTGTCGCGATCGCCATAAAGACTATCGTTACCATCGTTACCCTCTAAAACATCGTCTTCCTTACCGCCAAACAAACAATCGTCCCCTTCATTACCCGCCAACAAATCGTTACCTAAATTACCCAATAATAAATCGTCGTCTTCCTCGCCAAATAACTCGTCAACATTCTTGCCGCCCCATAAAGTATCCTCCCCTTCACCGCCAAAAAGCACGTCCTGGTCTCGGTTGCCGAAAAGTTGGTCGTCATCATCTTCTCCGAGTAAAGTGTCATTATCTCCCTCGCCATAGAGAGTGTCCTCCGCGCCGCCACCCAAAACCGAGTCCCGACCGCTTCCGGCGAAGAAAAAATCTCTCCCCGCCGTCCCCTCAAGGGTTTCATCCTCATCACTCCCCAAAATTTCGTTACCGTCCAAGGATGGCCCAGAGTCCAATTCGGGACTTGTCCCACCCCCTGTAGTGGTATCGTCCCCTCCCGTTGCAGTATTGTCCCTTATAATAATCGTAGGGTCGTTAAAAACAGGCTCTACAGTGCTAGTTACCACCTCATCCTCCTTTAATTGAAAATTATTTGCTGTTTTTTAGGCGTAAAATTTAAGGCCAGACCAAAATAGAAAAACTCTTAAGCGGACTTATTCCTAGAGCAACTTGGCGAAATAATAAGTTTTTGCTAAGTTTAAGGTATCTTGAGGGCTGTCAGTGCCAAACAAGCTATTTTATTTTTTGGCCAAAGCTATTGGCAACGACTATTAAAGCAATTTTCTATAAATTGACATTCATTGAGATTAACACCATTACTCAAACAAAAAAAGCCAAAATATGTTTAACGCAACTGAAATCTTAATTGATGCCTTTGTCAAAGAACTGCAAGCCGGTTACAGTCGCACTTATGGCGGCTTCAAACCAGATTACCCTGAAATAATCGCCTGGGCAGGCAATATGGCTCTGGAAAATATCGCTAACTGTGATGCTCTATACCATAACGTAGAACACACCATGTTAGTGACCCTCGTGGGGCAAGACATCCTGCGGGGCAAACACATCCGCGAAGGTGGAGTTTCTCCCGAAGACTGGCTCCACTATATCATTTCCCTGCTGTGTCACGACATCGGTTATGTCAAAGGAGTTTGCAGGCAAGACCAAGAATCTGTTGGCCTCTATGCTACGGGCATCGAGGGGGGCATGGTTTCCTTGCCTATTGGTGCGACAGCAGCTAGTCTCACCCCTTACCACGTCGATCGCGGCAAATTAGTAATAGACGAACGTTTTGGCGGTCACAAATTAATCGATGCGGAACAAATTAAGCGGAATATAGAACTAACTCGCTTCCCGGTTCCAGCAGCAGAAACCCACCAAGACCGACAGAATTATTCCGGTTTATCAAGGGCGGCTGATTTAATCGGTCAGTTAAGCGACCCTAATTATCTGCGCAAAATTAGCGCCCTCTTCTACGAGTTTGAAGAAGTGGGAACTAATAAAGTTTTAGGTTACAAGTCTCCAGGGGATCTGCGACGCAATTACGGTAAGTTTTATTGGAATGGCGTTTATCCCTACATTCCTGCAGCATTGGGTTATTTGGAATTAACTCAAGGTGGCAAACAAGTCATTGCTAATCTCTATGCAAACGTTTTCCAAGTAGAACACGAACCCCTAACGAAAATTAATACCAAACTAACGGTCGGTTCTGCTGGGGGTAAGGAGAACTATTCCAATAATGGCGGTAATGGTAGCAGTAATGGGGAAATGGCTGCTACTGCCGCAGTTCAATCTGCTGCTTTGCAAAAGAAATTTAGCGAGTTTTCTGAGTTGAGTTTGTAAGTAATAGTTAATTGTTAGTTGTCAATTGTTAATGGTAAATGCAATTGACAATTGACTATTAACAAGTGACATAAAAAAAAACAGTGGCAAAAGCTAGTTCTAAAATTAAACAAAGGGTCGAACAATTAAGGCAACAACTGCAAGAAGCTAGTTATGCCTATTACGTCCTCGATCGCCCCATAATTGAAGATGCAGTTTACGATCGCCTCTATCGCGAACTGCAAGAATTAGAAGACCAATACCCAGAGTTAATCTCTCCCGACAGTCCGACTCAAAGAGTGGGAGAAAAACCGGCGACAAAGTTCCAAACGGTCCGCCATAATATCCCCCTTTACAGTTTGGAAAATGCTTTTAATATTGAGGAATTAAAAGCTTGGGAAAAACGCAGGTTGCGCGGGATAGAGGAGGAAGGAAGAGAGGAAAAACAAGCAATAGAATATGTCTGCGAATTAAAAATAGACGGTTCCGCTTTAGCATTGACTTACGAAAACGGGATATTAACCAGGGGGGCGACTCGCGGAGATGGCAGCGAAGGGGAGGAGATTACTCAAAATGTTAAGACAATTCGCTCGATTCCATTACGTTTAAAAACCGATAATCCGCCGCCAATTTTAGAAGTGCGCGGGGAGGCTTTTTTGTCTTTAGAAACCTTTGCCGAACTTAACGCAGAACGAGAAAAAATAGGGGAATATTTATTCGCAAATCCTCGCAATGCGGCGGCGGGGGCGCTGAGACAATTAGACTCGAAAAAAGTGGCGGAACGACGGTTGGATTTTTTTGCTTATACGGTTCCTTCTGGGGAAGAAATAAACTCTCAATGGGAATGTTTGGAATATTTAACTAATCTGGGGTTTAAAGTTAATCCCAATCGAAAACTATGTAAGTCTTTAGAGGAAGTAGCAGAATATTACGATTATTGGGACGAAAAACGGAAAGATTTAGCCTATTTAACCGATGGGGTTGTTGTTAAAATAAATTCTCTTCAATTGCAACAACAATTAGGTTTTAGTAGCAAATATCCTCGGTGGGCGATCGCTCTTAAATATCCGGCAGAAGAAGTCCCGACTGCGGTAGAAGCGGTGACGGTACAAGTGGGACGAACGGGGGCCCTAACGCCGGTGGCGGAACTAAAACCGGTGGAGTTGGCGGGTACGATAGTTAAAAGAGCGTCTTTGCACAATAGCGATCGCCTGGCAGAACTAGATTTACACATCGGCGATACGGCGATCGTGCGCAAAGCAGGAGAAATCATCCCAGAAGTAGTAAGGATATTACCCGAACTCCGCCCCGCCAACGCCCGGCGATTTCAAATGCCGGAAAATTGCCCCGAATGCAGCGAACCAGTGGTAAGGCCGGCGGGGGAAGCGGCGGTGAGGTGTATCAATGTTTCTTGCCCGGCAATTTTGCGGGGTTCTTTAAGCCATTGGGCCAGTCGTGGGGCTTTGGATATAAACGGTTTGGGGGAAAAATTGGTCGGGCAATTGGTGGATCGGGGTTTGGTGCGATCGCTTGCGGACTTATATGATTTGTCGGTGGAGGGGCTGACGTCTCTGGAGAGGATCGGGAAGAAATCGGCGACTAAGTTGCTGGAGGCGATCGCGGAATCTAAGACTAAACCTTGGGACCGGGTTCTTTACGGTTTGGGCATCCGCCACGTCGGCAGCAGCAACGCCGAACTTTTAACCCAGAAGTTTCCGGGCGCGGAGGAATTGGCGGCGGCAAAAGAGACGGATATCCAAGGGGTATATGGTATCGGACCGGAAATCGCCCAATCGGTTTGCCAGTGGTTTCGGGTACCGGCGAACCAGAGGTTAATCGAGAGGTTGAAGGCGGCGGGAGTGACGATGGTGGCGCCGAAGGTGGAGAAGGCGGAGAGTGATGGCGGGGCAGAGGAGTTACCATTAGCGGGGAAGAGTGTTGTCATTACTGGAACCTTGCCGACGATGACGCGAGACGAGGCGAAAAAGTTAATTCAAAATGCCGGGGGCAGGGTAAGCAGTTCGGTGAGTTCCAGAACGGATTATTTGCTCGTCGGAGAGAATGCCGGTTCCAAATTGGAGAAGGCGCAAAAGTTAGGAATCGCTCAATTGACGGAAGAGCAGTTATTGGAAGCGATCGGTTAAGATGTTCGTGGAGATTTAAGAAACCGGGTTTTTGTGAAAAACCCGGTTTCTGGCTGGTGACAAAATTAAAACAAGGAGAAGGAATGATGACTCAAGCAATAGTCAAACCCGAACTGATGACCTTTGAAGAATTTCTAGAATGGTATCCAGATGGGAAGGGTCGTTTTGAATTGCATAATGGAGAAATAATAGAAATGCCAGCAACAGGAACTCACCAAATTGTAGCAGGAGAAATATCGACTGAATTTTCTGTAGAAATTCGGCGGTTAAAACTTCCCTACCGCATTCCTCGCGAATGTTTTGTAAAACCTATTGATTCCGATGATTCTGCTTTTATTCCAGATGTGGCGGTTTTCGACGATCGCCTTTTAGAAAAGGAACCGATGTGGAAGAAGCGATCGCTCGTTACCAAAGGAGAAACAATTCCTTTAATTGTCGAAGTGGTAAGCACTAATTGGCAAGACGATTATTTAATGAAATTTAGCGAATACGAGAAATTGGGAATAGCTGAATATTGGATAGTCGATTATTTAGGGTTGGGTGGGAGGCGATATTTGGGGAATCCGAAACAGCCGACTATTTTTGTTTATAAATTGGTGGATGGGGAGTATGCTATTAATTTATTTCGGGGGAGCGATCGTATCCAGTCATCCATTTTTCCCGAATTAAATTTAACTGCGGAACAAGTTTTTAAAGCGGGGCAATAAACTGCAAGTTAATTAGGAATAAATACTTCGAGGAGGTCAATTATTGTCTAATAAACCAGATACTTACGATCGCCGCATTCAGTTGGGTGCTTCTCGTCGTCGCCTTGAGGATGCCAAGGAGTTGCGCGATCGCCAACGTTGGAATGGAGCTATTTATATGGGGGGTTATGCTATAGAATGCGCCCTTAAATCTCTGATTTGTTTTGAGGAGAAAGAAAATAATTTCAAGG
>CALKCV010000379.1 GCA_938083405.1 uncultured Microcoleaceae cyanobacterium
TTTAGCAGAAAGTTTAAAAGCTCAGTTGTGAACGTTGGATGGTCCGCTATACAGAAACGCGATCGGATGCGGTTTTAACGTGCGACTTTTGGAGCGCTCTTAGTTCTTTTGCAGACTGTGTTGTAAGGTGCGCACCAGCGATTTACTCTGGTTGGTAGAAGCGATCGCTGGCCCGAACTCCTCCACCTCTACGGCAGCAACCCCTCCTGGTTAAACATCATCGCCACAACCATATTAGAACTCTTTAACGGCAGCGTCGCTCAAATCTTATCTTCCCCTACAGTATTCTTAGGAGATTTAGAACCCATATTACAAGCACATTATCAACGACTCTCCCACTCCGAGAAATTAACCCTCTGCTGGTTGGCGACTCAAGAAGGCACCGCAGAGATTGCCACCAAACCCCCAGAACTTCCCTTCTCCCAGCAAGATTTTTGGAAAGCGATACGTTCCTTGCAGAGACGATGTTTGTTAGAAAAAGCCACAGACCATAAAACCCGAGGTTTCCAACTTCAACCAGTAATTAAAGAATATGCCAAAAATCAATCCCCTTGAGCCAACCTACGAATGGTATTTTTGATAGCATTTCCTTTAATTATGAGGTACAAATTTATACCCCCTAAATCCCCCCGAGGATCGGGGGTACTTTGTTATGATTCTTCTCCCCCCGGCCCCCCGAGGATCGGGGGGGATTTTTTTATGTACCTCACCAATTCAATAATTGCTATATTTTGGCTTTATTTCCCTCCCCGTAGAACAGGCGTCTCGCCTGTTCCAGATCTCTAATTAATTTTGCCGCTAAAGCGATCGCTACAAACGAACTTTAACAAAAATGTCCTCAAAACGATGACACTTGTCTAAAAAACCGCAACAATAGTCCGGCCCACCTCAAAAAACTTTCCAAGTTGCCCCCCTTGGTGTAAAAGTGGAGACAGAAACAGGACAACTGTTGACCCATTTACACTAAAAGCGAGGGCCCTGATGAACGTCAAAACCGTATCAACCGAACCCTTTGACGACCAAAAACCCGGAACCTCCGGCCTGCGCAAGCAAGTCCCAACGTTCCAAAAACCCAACTATTTAGAAAACTTCGTTCAATCTATCTTCGACAGTCTCGAAGGCTATCAAGGAGAAACCTTCGTTCTCGGTGGCGACGGTCGCTACTACAACCGACCGGCGATCCAAACCATCCTCAAAATGGCAGCCGCCAACGGTGTCGGCAAAATGTTAGTCGGTCGGGGTGGCATCCTCTCCACCCCCGCCGCCTCCTGCGTCATTCGCAAAAATCAAGCTTTTGGCGGCATCATCCTTTCTGCGAGTCACAACCCCGGCGGACCGGAAGGCGACTTTGGCATTAAGTACAATGTCACCAACGGCGGACCGGCCCCAGAGAAAGTCACCGAGGCCATATTTGCCCGCACTAAGGCGATCGATACCTACAAAATCCTGGAAGCTGACGATATCGACCTCGACCAACTCGGCAGCCAGCAGTTAGGGGCGATGAAAGTGGAGGTCATCGACTCCGTGGCAGACTATGCGGAATTGATGGAATCTCTATTTGATTTCGATCGCATCAAAGAACTACTCACCTCTGGCAACTTTCGGATGTGCATGGACTCCTTACACGCCGTTACCGGACCCTATGCCAAGGAAATATTTGAGAACCGACTGGGGGCTCCTGCGGGTACGGTTCAAAACGGCACGCCATTAGAAGATTTCGGCGGCGGCCATCCAGACCCGAACTTGGTTTACGCCCACGATCTCGTGGAGGTGATGTACGGCGATGATGCCCCGGACTTCGGCGCGGCGTCCGATGGGGATGGCGATCGCAACATGATTTTGGGTCGCCAGTTTTTTGTCACTCCCAGCGACAGTTTGGCAGTTTTGGCGGCCAACGCTAAATTAGTGCCCGGTTATAGCAAAGGTTTGGCCGGAGTGGCGCGATCGATGCCGACTTCGGCAGCAGCCGATCGCGTGGCGGCCAAACTCGGCATCGACTGTTACGAGACTCCCACTGGCTGGAAATTCTTCGGCAATTTGTTAGATGCTGGCAAAGCTACTTTGTGCGGCGAGGAGAGTTTCGGCACCGGTTCCGACCACGTTCGGGAAAAAGATGGTTTGTGGGCCGTGTTTTTCTGGTTGAATATTTTGGCAGTCCGCCAGCAGTCGGTGGAGGATATCGTCGCCGAACACTGGCAAACTTACGGTCGCAATTACTATTCTCGCCACGACTACGAGGGGGTGGATAGTAATAACGCTAATACTCTGATGGAGAAGTTGCGATCGGCCCTGCCAGAAATGAAAGGCAAGAAGTACGGTTCCTACGAGGTGGAGTATGCCGATGATTTCAGCTATACGGACCCGATAGATGGTAGCGTCAGCAAGAAGCAGGGCGTTCGTATCGGTTTTACCGACGGTTCGCGGATCGTTTTCCGCCTCTCTGGGACGGGTACCCAGGGCGCAACTTTGCGGGTTTATCTAGAGAGTTACGAGGCGGACTCTAGCAAACACGGTCTGGATCCTCAAGATGCTTTATCGGAGTTGATTAATCTGGCAGATGAAATCGCGCAAATTCGCAATTACACTGGCATGGAAAAACCTACTGTGATTACTTAATCGCTTAATGTTGGTTGGGTTGGAAAAAATGGTAGCGGGTCATAAGTAGCGTTCTAGGTTCTTTGTAGTAATCGCTTTAGCGATTTATCTATATGAATCGCTAAAGCGATTACTACGAATAGCGCCTACAATCTTTGGCACGCGCTACTGAAGTCACTACCTAAAAAATAAACCCAACCCAACCTCCCACCTTCGACTTTTGTTAACTAATAATAAATAGTCGTGGCCGGCGCAATTCCAACAAAAATGTATTCTGGCGAAGGACCTGTATTAAGGGTAATTCAGCATTCATAACTCAAGAATCCAGTAATTATTAATTATTAATTATTAATTATTAATTACTTAAATAAACTTTAGGAGAGAAAGAAAAATGTTAAAACCAGCCAAAGCAGTAGCGGTATTTCAAACAGCCCGAGAGATGAAGGCTTATGCCGCCGGCGAGACGATTTTTGAAGACGGAGATTATGGGGATTTTATGTACGGACTTATGGAGGGTGAAGTTGAGTTGCTCATCAGCGGCAAGGTGGTAGAAACTATTCGCAAAGGAGATGTTTTTGGTGAGGGTGCTTTAGTTCATAAAGAACACACTAGGGCTTCTACTGCTATGGCTAAGACTGATTGTAAATTGGCGTATATTGACGAAAAACACTTTTTATTTGCGGTGCAAGAAACGCCGATGTTTGCTCTTAATGTTATCAGGAGTTATTCCGATCGCCTCCGTCGTTTAAAGCGTTCTTTGTAATAATTAATAATTAATAATTAACAATTCTGGCAATCCGTCGATCCGAAGCTAGTCTTAGGAAACAGGCTTTTTTCAAAAAAGCCTGTTTCCGAGCGACGATCGCTCCGTGTTAAAATATGAGATGCATCCCGTATTTGTTTCAATTAATAACCCAAAGGCCATGAATACTGTCACCCTAAATTTAAAACCAATTTTCCAAATGACCGACGACCAATTTTATCGACTTTGTCGGTCAAATCCCGATGTAAAATTTGAACGCAACCCGAAAGGAGAAATTATCATTATTTCACCAACTGGAGGCGAAATTGGAATTATTAACTCAGAAATAGGGGCCGATTTTGTCATCTGGAACCGACAAACTAAGTTAGGAATTGTCTTCGACTCTTCGACTTGTTTTAAGTTCCCAAATAATGCGGTGCGTTCTCCCGATATTTCCTGGATTAAAAAGGAACGATGGGAGGCATTAACTCCAGAAGAAAGAAGAAAATTTCCCCCCATTGCACCGGATTTTGTTTTAGAGTTAATGTCGCCGACGGATACTTTAAAACAGGCGCAAGCTAAAATGCAAGAATATCTGGAAAATGAAGTAAAATTAGGTTGGTTAAT
>CALKCV010000380.1 GCA_938083405.1 uncultured Microcoleaceae cyanobacterium
TCAAACTCCTGACGCAAACGATAAATAACCGTATCCGGGTCCACCCGCTCTACAATATCCCGTATCACCCGGTCCTGTCCCAAAGGACCCCAAGTGCAACCCTTCTCCAAATAAACCTCGGCCGCGCGTCCCACAGTATAAGCCCCATAAGCAGCAATGCCGGCTTGAGTAACCGCCACCCCGGCATAATTCGTAAAATCAAACTTCCCTACTCCCAATAACAAACCAGTGCCAAACTCCCCCAACAACATCCCACCAGCGCTAAACATAATCGTTTTCCAAAGCTTCCCCGCCTCGTAACCGGTCATCGGCAAATTATAAAGTCGCGCCAAAGACCGAATTAAAGCTAGATCTGCCACCGTAGCGCCCAATACGTCTAACACCGCAACAGGATTTAAAGCCACCGCCAAAGCTTTGGACGCTGCATATTGCAAAATTAAATCTTCCGCTTGAGCCTTTCGCAGCTTAATACTTTTGCTTGCTAGGGTCGTTTCCGCATCCCTCGCTTGCACCAAAGCGTTAAGCGCCAAGAGCGATCGCCCCTCCCGACTTACTATCCTCACCAGTTTATTTCTTAATTCCTCTATCTGGGGCGGCGGAGTCTCCCACTCGTGAGTCACTTTGCCGTTATCCCACTCAACCCGCACCTGCACCGGTGCCGGTTCCGCCGCCACCATGACGATTTCCAAATATGGAGAATTGGCAGACGACCCGACCTCTTCCCTTATAAAATCTGACATCTCCCCCTCGACAGTAGTCTCTGGAGGGATGTCTTTGGAGTCGAAACAGAGCGATCGCAAATTTTCATAAATCTCCAGACGTTCTTCTTCGGTATAGAGGTCGATTTTATTAAACACCAAAATTAAAGGCTTTTGGGCTTTTCTCAACTCGCACAGCGCATAGTACTCCGTCCGAGTAAGAGCCCCAGAGACGACAAACAAAATCAAATCTGCTTCCCGCGTCACCTGTCTTGCCATATCGCCGCGCACTTGACCGGCCACTTCATCGAGTCCTGGAGTATCGATTAAATCGATCGCCGCTACCCGTTCTTCTGGTTCCTCCGCCGTCACCGGCAAGGTCGGAGTCCAACGGACCGATCGCGGCCATTGAGTTACGCCGTTTATCGGTCCAGTTTGGAGAATTTTCTCTCCCAAGAGGGCGTTCAAAACTGCCGACTTGCCCCTACTCACCAGACCAAAGGTAGCTATGCGAATTACCGCTTCGTCGAGTTTGTCTAGATTGGATTTTAATATATCTAATTGAGTTTGCAGGGTTGCTTGGAGTTCGGCGCTAGTATGTTTCTTCTCTTCGCGGCGCAAAGACGAATATCGAGCGATCGCTTGTCGCAAACTCGCCCGGGCTCGCTTGCGATCGCGTTCCCCAGGACCAGAATAACCGGACTTAGAGGCGTTCTCTTGCGCTGCGGTTGTTTCGTTTTGAGATTGATAATTAGTCAAGGCTATACTCATTTTATTTAATTGGGAATGGGTAATTAATTATTATTAATAATTAGGTAATGGAGCTAACGCTTGCTTGTAGTAATCGCTTTAGCGATTTATAGAGATGAATCGCTAAAGCGATTACTACGAACTTTCGCTGTTTAGATCGCATATTTTAACTGGCAGTTTCCACCTTCTGGGAGTCTGGTAAAATCCGCCCCAAAGTTTGCTTAACAAAAGATTGTAAGAAACCAAATTGCTGATTTTGCTGAAATACAGTTTCGAGGATTTTACTTAAACTCTCCAGATTTAAAGGATTATTGCCATTGGCATCCATAGCAACCTCTTGGGTTTGCAAATATTCTAAGAAACTCAAACCTGCTATCCGAGTTAAATAAGCAGCGCTGACGCCCTGAACTGCTCCACCGGCAACAAAGGTTGCCGCATGGCTTTTTAAGATCGTACTCAAAGTTTTAGTCGAGAGTTCCACTAAGCCTAATTTCAACATTAACTTAGCCATACTACCCGCCACTTCCTTGCCCTGTTCTAAAGAAAACTTCTGTTGATAAATGCCACCGAGATCGACTATTAGTTGGGCGTTAACAGCCGCAGTTGCTAATAAATCTAAGGCCGGAAATGGGTTGGCAAATGCGGCTGTAGCGGCTATCCATTGATATTGTTCGATAACCGGCATTGCCCGCTCCCTTCGGATTTGATTTAGTACGGTTTTTGCTTCTAATTTAACTGCTTCTGCTTTTTGGATAGTTGTCGCCCAGACTAATTGTTGGCTTTCTTTTTCCAGAATTTTAGTTAGCCTTTCGGTTAAAGTCGATATTTCTGGGTTGGGCGTTTCTTGCGACTCTTCCACCGTACCATCTGGTTGATGTCGTCGTACTTTTATTGGTTTGGGAGAAGAAGCGATCGCTACCACGTCTTCTGCCGGTAAGATATCCGCCACTCTTTCTCGCAATTTCTGTAAAATTTGCGGTTGTTGTTCGGGTAAATATTGGTCTTGTTTGTTCCAAATTAAGATTAAACGCTGACCTTTTGAGGTTTGGGAGGCGATCGCTTTATATTCCGGTTCTGTTAGATCTCCTGTCGTGACGAATAAGATTAAGTCCGAAGGAGATAGCAACTCTGAGGTTCCTATGCCCTGCCAGGTTGTTTCGGTGAATTCTACCTTTTTCGCTGTTTGGGGCATCCAGTTCGATCTGATTATTTCCAGTATTGCGCTTTTGCCCGATCCTTTGCCTCCAGTAACGGTTAAATGCAGTTCTTGCCGTTTTAGTTCTTCTGGGAGTTGTGCCGCAGAGTCTTTTAGTTCGGAGATGCGACCGTTTAGTTCTAGTTTGAAGTTAGCATTTTTCGCTTCTGTTTCCAATTCCTCCACCGTTGCGTTAGAACGAGCGATCGCTTTTTCTACTATTAAGCTAGTCGGCGCTTCGTATCCTTTTGCTAGCTGCACTTCTTTCGGCGGTTTCCCAAAAAGCCACGTCCAGGCACTCACAGCAATAATACCTAAGAAAGCTGTTTCCCCCACCTCCGTCACAGAACTTTGGATGCTCTCCATCAACGCCAGGGCCAGTGAGAGTCCTATGCCGCCTATTAGTACGGGTCGTTTAAACTGCATAGCCATTTATTTTTCTCCTTTAATATTTTTCATTTAATTTAATTTTACCATTTTGCCCAGTAATCTCGATCGGTCTTTATGGGGGTTTTCCCACCGAAGCGCGATCGCCTTGTTTTTGAACCTCTATTTCAACTTTCCCCATAAACGATCCTTCCGTGGGAGACGCGCGATCGCTATTGGGAGTCAGGGCGATAGGCGCGATCGGCAAGACCATATTTTTAATATATAGTTAAAACAACTTGTCAGATAATCTTTAAGCTCTAAAAAGAATCAACCTTCCTTCATTGCAAGGGAGGCCCGTTCCTAAAGCGGG
>CALKCV010000381.1 GCA_938083405.1 uncultured Microcoleaceae cyanobacterium
CGTTCTTTAAAATCCGATTTACCATATCCAATTGCTGTTTTGATAGGGGATCGGGATACTCGCGCAACAACAATTGAGAAAAGCCCATAATCGAATTCATCGGAGTTCTCAATTCGTGAGACATATTCGCCAAAAACTGAGATTTTAACCTGGATGCTTCTATTAGTTGCTGGTTCTGCAATTCAATTTGTTGCCGCTGAACATCTAGTTCTTGATTTTGCTCTGTGAGCAATTCGTTACTCTCGCGGAGTCGTTGATGTGCTTTTTCTGCATCCATTTCTGCTTGATGGATGCGCACAGCATTTCTAACGGTTCGCGACAGAGTTTCTGGGGATACCCTCGATTTGGAGAGATAATCCGATGCCCCAGCTTTCATCATTTCTACTGCTATTTGTTCGTCTCCTTGACCGGTTAAGACGATAGAAGGAACTTTTATCCCCATGAACCGCAAATTTTTAATCAGTTCTAAAGCGTCGCCATCGGGCAGGCGATAATCGAGAAACGCGCAGTCGAATTGAATATTGTTCAAAGTAGCTAAAGCCGTGGAAATATCTTCTGCTTCGACAATTTCCATCTGGAAGCCTGCTTTTGATAGGGCGCGGCGGACTGCCATTCTATCTACTTCATCATCGTCAACAATTAAAATTTTCAGTACATCATTCATCAGTCAAACATGTTAAATTTTTAACTTTAAATTATAGCAACTCGCACAAGGTCCAATATTTGTTTAGAGTTGCCATAACTTCAGCAAATTTAGAGAAAGTAACCGGTTTAAGAATGTAACCTGCCACGTTCATGTTATAAGCCTCTACTCGGTCTCTATCTTCATCAGAAGTTGTCAGGACAATTACAGGGGTTACTTTCAACTTTGGATCTCCCCTGAGTTCGTGGAGAAATTCTAATCCATTCATCTTGGGCATATTTAAGTCCAAAAGAATCAGACGGCGTCTAGGAGGTATTAGAGGCATAGAGCCTTCCTCACCTCGCAACATTTCCAGAGCTTCCAAACCATTGCTGGCTATATAAAGAGGATTAGCGATCTTATTTTTTTTGAACGCTCGTTTTACGTTCATTACGTCAACTTCATCATCTTCTACCAGCAAGATATTAATAGCTTTTTCCTGGAGCATGGTCGTTATTTTTACTTGAATTTAAGCATTTTCCCATGTTCTATATTACCGTATCCTAAACCCAGTTATTTGTTTTTGCCATCAGCTTTTAGTATCATCATTGCTTTTTTATTTTCTCTTCCTAAAGATAGAGGGCATCTCGTTGAGATTTATTTCTGATAGTAGTTGATTATTAATTTTGTTTTAATGTTTTCCTATTTGCAGAGATGCTATGCTCCAAAAGAACTATTTGGGCCAAGTAAAACGGAAGCTAGTCCCCCGACCGAGTTGAGATTCCAGACTAATAGTTCCTCCTTGGGTTTCAACCACTTTTTTGACGATAGAAAGCCCAATACCAGTATTTTCGGTTTTATCGCGAGCTTCTAAGGTTTGAAAGATGACAAATATCTTTTCGTGATACTTCGGCTCTATGCCAGGACCATCGTCGGTTATGGTAAACTCGTAGAAAGAACCCCTATCCCTGGCAGATATCTTCACCCGTCCGTCGGGGCGATTGTGGTGCTTGATGCTATTACTAATTAAATTACTAAAAACTTGCTGTAGGGGAATTCTTTCGGTCATTAAAGTAGGTATTTCCCCTTCTATTTCTATTCTAAATTCATCGGGGTATTCCAAACAGCTAATAATATCTCCGAGCAGAATATTGACATCCACTCTTTCTGGTTCGGTTTTAATGCGCCCGACCCGAGAAAATTGTAGCAGTCCGTTAATGAAGCCTTCCATGCGATGAACCCTGCTTCGCAACAGATTCATATTGTATCTGGTATCCTCAGTTAAAACCTCGGCTATGTCTTCTTCGATCCACTCGGAAAGATTGGCGATCGCTCGCAAAGGGGCTTTCAAATCGTGGGAAGTAACGTAAGCAAAGCTATCCAACTCTTGATTGCGTTTTTTTAACTGTCCGGTAGTTCTTAATAGCATCTGATTGACCCTAGCCAACTCCTGGGCCCTTGCCTGTAACAACTCCTCCGTTTGCTTTCTTTCGGTAGTGTCGTTAATAGTGCCGCAGACCCCGATCGTCACCCCTTGTAAGTTGACATTTATTTGAGCCTTCATTTCCAGCCAACGGAGCTCGCCTTTTTTTGTTTTCGCTTGAAAGGAGCGATCGAAATCTTCCTGTTTTTGCTCTATTAAAGATAGAAATAATTCCCAACAACGCCGCCTTTCTTCAGGAGCCAAAATAAAATCCACAAAAGGACGATTGAGACTCTCCAAAGCCGTAAAGCCTGTAATTTCCGTCCAAGCCCGATTTAGAAAATTCCAACAACCGTTAATATCTATCTGAAAAATCACCTCCTTAACGTTATTAACTACCAGGCGATACCGTTGGGAGCTTTCTAACAAAGCTTGTTCTATCCATTTAGGTTCTGTAATATCCTCAATTGCCATGCCGACAAAACGATTGGGCAAAGGAAAGATTTTAATAGTAAAAAAGCTCTCTCGATCTTCGGCATTAGTGTAATAAAATTCTCCTAATTCTTTTGGCTGCCCGGAGCGGATTACCTCTGCGTGAGCCTCCAGCAATATTTTCCTGTTCTCTGGTGCTTGAGGGAAACACTCGCTCAACAGCAAACCTCGGCACTCGTCGAGGTTTTGAGATAAAAGTTTAGTAGCTGCGGGGTTGGCTGTAAGTAAGGAAAAAATAGGCTCTTTATCGGATTCTAGATGCCAGACGCACAACCCCACTTGCATATTTTCGACAATATCTTTATAGAGCTCTATTTCTACTCTAGCGGCTTCGGCCTCTTCTCGTGCCGCTTTTTCCCGGGCGAGCAATTCATCTTTAGAACTATTGACCGCTTCTAACTGGGAGGTTCGCTTGGCAACTCGCCTTTCTAAATCTTGATTGAGTCGGAGAATTTCTGCCTCCGCTTGCTTGCGATCGCTAATATCTTGATGAGAACCCACCATCCGAATCGGTTTGCCGGTTTCGTCCCACTTGGCCTGTCCCCTAGCCAATATCCACTTATAGCTGCCATCCTTGCAGCGGAGGCGGTATTCGAGGATGTATGGCGTTTTGAGTTCCAAATGATCTTTCACGCTCTGCTCCACCCGCTCCACATCATCTGGATGCAAGCGAGAGAACCAGGCATCAAAACTATTGGCCATTTCGTCGTCCTTATAGCCGAGCATTTCCTTTAAACGTTCGGACATAAAGACGGAGCCAGTAAGAATATTCCAATCGAAAATGCCATCTCCCCTACCGCGCAAGATTAGCTGCCAGCGTTCCTCGCTGCGTCGCAGTTCTTTCTCTGCTTCTTTGCGCTGGGTAATGTCGCGCCCTTCGGCAATCAACAGCGCTACTTGGCCGTCCCTACCCAAGATCGGTCCCAGAGAAAAATCAATACTTCCACGCCTATTGTCGGCTCCGACTACCTCTACTTCGTAGCGAACGAATTGACCGGATGCGGCACTGGCTATGGCTTGGCGTAACTCCTGCTGAGTTTTATCGCAAATTTGCCCGGCTGCTGTTTCCCAAACCGGACGGCCGATGACTTCCTCTGGCATCGCTCCTGCAAACTCTAAAGCTGCTCGATTGGCCTCCAGCAAGATGCCGTCGGGTTGCAACAATCCTATAAACTCGAAGGCCCCATCGAAAATAGCTCGAAATCGCCGTTCGCTATCGTTCAAAGCTGCTTCTGCGCCATCGGTATCCAGTAGCGCGTGGATAAATTGTTGGTCTTTTTGCGATGGGGCGGGCGTGTCTTCGAGCTTGTCGGCAAAGGTAAAAGTTCCCAACCATTCTACAATTAGGCCCGAGTTACTTTTCATGGGTTCGACGCGGGCGATAAACTGATGGTAGCTTCCCCCAGAGGAGCGCAGGCGCAGTTTTGTTTCGTAGCTGTTGCCGATGGAGATCGCTTCATGCCACTGTGACTCTAACTGGTGACGCTCTTCTGGGTGGAGGAATGACAGAAATTTCCAACCTAGGGAACTAGCATCCGTCAAGCCGGTGTATTCTTGCCATCGGCGGTTGAAATAGGTAATTTCTCCTGTCGGTCTGGCGAGCCAAACTATATGGGGCATTGCTTCTAGGTAGTTTCTCTCGTCTTTTTCCATGCCCTGGGACTCGCTTTCGGGGCGATCGACTTGGTTTGTCTGTTGCAAGCCTTCACCAGAGGAGAGGTTTTTAAAGAACTGGGGGTTAGAGGCTGAATTCATAGTTAAAAAGTTAATCTAAAATTACCGGATATTCGATCCTTATGTAGATGGGTAGAATTAAACCCAAAATGTTAATTTTTGTTTGGGAAAATTACCTACAAACTTTTCCCAGGAAGGGGACAATTAGAGTGATTTTTAGTTTTTTTATAGCATAATTTATTTTTTTCCTCCAATTCAATTGGATGGTTAGCTATGATATATAGGAAAAAGGAAAATATTAAAAATTAAGTTTTG
>CALKCV010000382.1 GCA_938083405.1 uncultured Microcoleaceae cyanobacterium
ATTGCTCAAATTGTGGTGAAAAAGTCCCGAAAGAATTATCAATAAGAACTCATTCTTGCCCACATTGCGGTATCGTCATAGACCGCGACTTGAATGCGGCAATAAATATAAAAAATAGGACGGCGGGGCATCCCGTCCTTAAAGCTCGTGGAGTCCGATGCAATGGCAGGACTGCGAAACGAGAAGCCGCGCGCGAACCTTAAGGTTGGCGTGGGAGTATGTCACCATAAAGAGAGGACTGATAAAGAACCTTTTCTTGATTAGTAATTAAAGTACAATCGGAAAGAGGAGTCACCACGCAAGTCAAGGTGTAACCGGCTTCTATTTCTGAAGGTTGGAGAAATTTTTGCTCGCTCAAATCGACTTCACCCTCAATTAATTTAGCCACGCAAGCAGAACATTCTCCTTGTTTGCACCCCGAAGGCAGACGAATACCGTTATCTTCTGCTATGTCCAAAATGTACTCGTTTTCTGGAACTTCAATAGTTTTATCCAGACCCATTTCTCGATTAATTAATCGTACTTGATAAACTGTCATTTTAGTTGTTAGTTGTTAGTTGTTAATTGTTAGTTGTTAATTGTTAATTATTAATTGTTCCGCCAAAGCAACGGCCCCCCATAAGGGCGCTTCGTCTCCTAATTTGGCGGGGGCGATCGCGAACTCAACTTCCGGTAAAGCGGTCTCCCTGGCAACTCGCCTCAAAGTGTCCCAAAAAAGTTTCCCCGCCTTCGTCACCCCCCCGCCCAAAACAAACAATTGGGGATTAATCAAATTAGCAGCATTGCCGATCGCCACCCCCACCGCCCAACCGGCCCTGGCGATCGCTTCTTTCGCAAGTTCGTCTCCTCTGGCGGCAGCTTCGCTAATTAATGGAGGGGCGATCGCCTCCAAATTATTACCCGCAAGCCGGCGCAATAGTTGACCTTTTTCTGCCTCTTTATTGCTTTCCAACCATTCCCGCACCTGTTGGGCCATATACGGTCCCGAGGCCAGTCGTTCCACACAACCGCCCTTGCCGCACAAACAAAGAGGCCCCGCAGGATCGACGACCGTATGGCCTATTTCCCCCGCCATGCCCAGGGCCCCCCGCCAAGGCTTTCCGTTCAAAACCCAACCCCCACCGACTCCGGTGCTGATAGTAATATATAGCAAGCTGTCGCATCCCTCCCCCGCACCAAAGCGATGTTCCCCAAGGGCGGCGACGTTGGCATCGTTATCTATTGCCGCCGGCGCGTCGAATTCTGCTTCCAGTATTTGTTTGAGGGGCGTATTTTCCCAACCGGGAACGTGGTGGGAAAGGCGTACCGTACCGGTGGCGAAGTCTGCGGGACCGCCGAAACTGACCCCGATCGCTGCCGGTTTTTCCCCCTGGAGGAGGTTCTGGGCTAGGGATTTTATTATTTCTATGTCGGTTTTAGCGTTAGCGCCGGGTGGCGAGAGTTGCCTCTGGCTGTTTTGCCACTTTCTCTCTCCCGCTTTTACCACTCCGGCTGCTAACTTTGTGCCGCCAAAATCAAGGGCTAATATTTTTGGTTTCATTCTTGTTTATCTGCAGGTGCCAGTAAGCAGCCTACTATATCTTTATTATCTGATGCTAGTGTCAGGAAGCCGCCTACTATATCTTTATTATCTGCATTGAGGCGATCGAGCAGTTTGTAGAAAGCCTCGTCGTCATCTCTCTTAGCAAGTACATAGGAGCGTAACTCGCTTTTGCTCGTCGTCTCGAAATCGGGTTTCAGCTTAAAAACTCCCTCCCACCTTTCCAAATCTATTTTATCCGACTATCCTTCCCGGCTTGCAATTTTTTCTAATTATGCCACAATATTAACGGAGTACAAATCCATATTACTATTGACAAACTAACCAAAAAATGTTAATATCCAAACTTTCATCTACCGCTGCCACTTCGCAAATCCCCGCCCTGCCAAAGTACGACTTCGACTTGGCAATAGTCGGCGGCGGCATAGTCGGGGCAACCCTCGCCTCGGCCCTCAAAGACTCGGGGCTAAAATTAGCAATAATAGAAAGCCAACCCTTATCCACGGCAGCCGCCAAAAGACAAGCTTATAACCTGTCCGTCGCGTCGGGCCGCATATTAGATCGCATCGGGGTTTGGGAACAAATCTTACCGCAAGTTACTACCTACAGCCAAATTAGTCTCTGCGACGGTAAATATCCTCGCATAGTAGAATTTTCTCCAGAAGATTTAGCACTAACCGGCACGATGCCGACGGCAAAAGAGGGCTTGGGTTATGTGGGGGAACATTGCGTCTTGCTGACGGCAATGCAAGAATTTTTAGAAAACTGCTCCCATGTAACCTGGTTCTCTCCTGCGGAAGTTGTAGAAGTAAACTATCACAGCGATCGCGCAGAAATAAAAATCCAAAAGGAACCAGGCGAAACCCTAACTATCCACACTCCGTTAGTAGTGGGAGCCGATGGCGCTAAATCTCGCATCCGTCAAAGCGCCGAGATAGATACCAAAGGTTGGAAATATTGGCAGTCTTGCGTCGCGATGACTGTCGAAACCGAAAAACCCCATCATAATATAGCCTTCGAGCGATTTTGGCCCAGCGGTCCCATGGGAGTATTGCCCCTACCCGGAAATCGCGTACAGGTAGTATGGACCGCTCCCCACGAAGAAGCGCGAAGCTTGCAGAAACTCGATGCCAAAGAATTTTTAGCCAAATTAGAAGAGCGCACTGGAGGTTTGTTAGGGAAATTGGAGTTATTGAGCGATCGCTACCTATTTCCAGTACAGTTAATGCAGAGCGATCGCTACGCCCAACCCCGACTGGCCCTAGTCGGAGACGCAGCGCACTGCTGTCATCCCGTAGGAGGTCAAGGTTTAAATATGGGAATTAGAGATGCGGCGGCCCTGGCATCCGTGTTAACAACTGCCTCCGAGCAAGGAGAGGATCTAGGAGGGATAGAAATATTAAAGCGTTACGAAAGGTGGCGAAAAAAAGAAAATTTACTAATATTAGGAGTAACCGACTTTCTGGATCGAATGTTTTCCGCAAGCTGGTTCCCACTGGTAAAAATACGCCGTTTTGGTTTGTGGGCTTTGGGAACAATTCCTCTTTTAAAATGTGTTGCATTGCGAGTAATGACAGGTTTATTCGGTCGTTACGAACTCAATTTTATTAATAGAAATCAAATTTAATTATTTGGTGGTGGTGCCCTTCGTAGTAATCGCTAAAGCGATTTCTTGAAAGTACGAGATAAATAGCGATTAGCGATTACTACAAGCAACTTATCCATTACCCATTCGGTGCATCTGGTATTTGGATGTAAGAAACCCGGTTTTTAATAAAAACCGGGTTTCTGGGCTACCGGGAAGATTCGAGGGTGCATCTCAATTTTGAAGAAAACCAATAGTTTAGTGCATGCATGTCAGGGGTTAGTCGCCCAACTAACCACTAACCACTAACCACTGACAAAAAGAATTAATTTTTTAGTTTTTTTACAAATATGAGATGCTCCCGATTCGATGCACCCTACTACCCATTATTAGAAAGGAACAAGGGAGCGAAAACAAGTGATAACTAAATCAAAAAAGAATCGTCGTAAATGGGGGCTATTTTTAGGCATCTGTATTGTCGGAGTGGTGCTATTTATCGCCTCCCATATAATGCTAAAACCAGCCTTGGCACAAGTAGAAATAAAAAGTTCTACCGCCCCCGTAGTTTTAGACGGGCGACCCATTCTTAAAATTCACAGTACAGACGAGTATGCAGCACCAGTAAGGGCTCAATTAATTAAAAGTAAATTGCTCGATGCAATTTCTTCATCAACATCGGTGCGAGTAACAGTTAAAGAACAAAATCAATTGCCGACAATTTGGGCAAACGATTCCTATCTATTTACTGTTACGCCCGCAGATGTGTTTCCAGGTAGCAGTCCAGAGGAACAAGCAGAAATTTGGACGCAAAAAATTCAAGTTTCTTTAAACAGAGCTCTCGAAGAACGCAGTTCCGAATTTATTCGCAAGGCAACGATCGCCTCAATGGGAATAGTTCTTGCAGCGATCGCTCTTCAGTGGGTCGTTGGATTATTGTGGCGACGCTACTTCCATCAAGCATTAGAAAGATTGTTAGCGCGCATACCGGCATTTTCCGAAGCAACTGAAAGCAAAAGTTTTACTGTATCGGTGAACCTCATTCCTTGGGCGGTGGCCACTTGCCTCTGGGGAGGGACTATTTTGTATATCATCAATCAGTTTCCCATGACGCGACAGTTTAGCTACCGTCTGGCGGGCACTTTGGTATCTACATTGACTAAACGAATCATAAATCTAGGTGACAAAAGCTACTCAATTCCCGATCTAGTCATCCTCATAATCTTGCTCTGGGGGTTAGTAGTCGGCGTCGGAGCAGTAACAAATATTTTCCGCAGCCGAGTTTTAGCAGTGACTAGCATTAATCGCGGGGCCCAAGAAGCAGTTGCCGTCATCGCAAAATATGGCTTAATATCTATCGGCACTATTGTTTTACTGCAAGTATGGGGACTAGATCTTAGTTCTCTTACCATCTTAGCCAGTGCGTTTGGCGTCGGTATCGGCTTGGGTTTCCAAGACATCGCCAGAAACTTTGCCAGCGGCATCGTCTTATTATTCGAGCGTCCCATCCAAGTAGGAGATTTTGTCGAAGTCGGTAAATATCTCGGAAGCGTAGAGCGCATCGGTGCCCGGAGTACGGTTATCAGAACTTTAGATCGAGTTTCTATTATAGTTCCCAACTCGCGCTTCCTGGAAGCAGAACTCATTAACTGGGACCACTACAGTCCTATTTCCGGTTTGCGACTGCCTGTTGGCGTAGCTTATGGTTCTAATATAGAAGCGGTAAA
>CALKCV010000383.1 GCA_938083405.1 uncultured Microcoleaceae cyanobacterium
GTTGCGACGATCGCTTTTGGCAAAAGCGGGAAATGCCTTTTCAGGGTATGGGTTACATCCCAGACACCTAATTGTTAATTGATATTAGTTGCTAAATTCAGTTTTTGCTAGAGAGACCCCCTGTGAAACCCGGTTTTTTGCCCACACCGGGTTTCTGTAAAGACCGAGTTTCACCAGACACCAAAAAACGTGGTTTCTTAGAATACTTGACCGGGAGCATCTCATAGAAGCAAAAATACAATAGACCTCTCCAGAAAAGGCTATATAACCCTTATGCTACCGTTCCAAAATTGGTATTTTTGGAGAGGTCTAATATTCCTATTGCCTGCGCACCCTAAAAGCGCCAAAATGTTTAGACACATCTCAAATAAAACTGCTATATTAAATGACTCAAACCTCAATCTCTCAAACTAACGAAACTGTTAAATTAGATGTTATTGCTAAAAACGTTAGAGTAGCAATCTTCATACAAATTGCCGGTGTTTTTCTAGAGTATTTACTTCAAGTATTTTTAGCCCGTTGGATGGGCAAAACAGAGTATGGTATTTATGAGTATGCAGTTTCTTTGTCATTATTATTAGCAATTCCAGCAGCGTTGGGCTTACCTAGTACGGCCTTGCGTTTAATTTCAGAATACAGAGTTCAAGAAAAATGGGGACTTTTGCTCGGCATAGTCCGAGGCAGTTGGCTATTAATTGCCTTAGCAAGTGCTTTAGTTTGCTTAGGGGGGACAGCTACAATCTTAGTCATAAATAATTATCATAAATTACCATACACGATTACTCTGCTGCTGGGAATTTGGTTAGTGCCCCTACAAGCTTTGGCAGAGTTACAATTAGAAACAGCTAGAGCAGTTGACAATATCGGTTTAGCTTATATTCCATCAAAAGTAATATTGCCGGCTTTGGTGTTGTTGGGTGGATTTTTTCTTTGGCACCAGCAGCACTTTTTAAACAGCTTCTGGGCTATGGAGATGACCGTATTAATTTTATTAGCTGTCCTTTTATTACAATTATGGCTTTTATGGAAAAAAGTAGATGAAGAAGTCGATTTTATTACCCCAGTTTATAATTATCGCCAGTGGTTAGAAGTTGCCCTACCTTTAATGCTGCAGTTGGGATTTTATCTGATTTTAGACCGAACGGATATTATCATGGTTGGTTCTTTAATTGGACCGGATGCAGCAGGTATTTACAACGCAGCAGCAAAAACAAGTAGGTGGGTAATTTTCGTGTTGCAAGTTGTAAATACGATCGCGGCGCCGGCGTTTACAATTCTTTATACTAAAAAAGATTTTAAAGGCTTGCAAAAATTAGTTTCTACTGTTAATTTATGGATCTTCTTGCCTTCCTTAGCGATCGCTTTATCTTTAATTATTTTTGCCCCAGCAATTTTAACATTTTTCGGACCGGAGTTTGTTTCAGCTAGTTTGGAACTAAAAATTTTGGTTTGCGGACAAATTGTTAATGCTTTATGTGGTTCTGTAGGCTATTTGATGATTATGACAGGCCATCAAAACCAATCTTTTATTGTTTTCGCCTCTAGCGCCTTGCTTAATATTATTCTCAATGCTATTCTTATTCCTTTACTAGGTCCCCTTGGGGCTGCAATAGCCACAGCTACTACTGCGGTTCTGTGGAATATTTGGCTTAGTATCTTAGTAATTAAGTATGTTGGCGTTAATCCTTTTATTTTTTCTGGTTCTTTCTCATTAAATAAGGAGATTTAGTATGAGTTTAATCGTTCAAAACGAACTTCAAGATTCAACTATTTGGAATGAAGTTAAACCTCGTAATAATGATATTATTGTTGCATCTTGTTACAGAAGCGGTACGACGTTGACTCAACAAATAATTAATTTATTGATTAACGGTCATAGTAATTATATAAATCTTGAAAATGTAAGCCCTTGGGTAGAACTCATTGATGGTATAACAAGGGAAAAAAGTATAAAAAAGGTCGAAAAACTTCCAAGTCCCAGAATTTTGAAAACCCACTTACCTTTTGAGAGTTTGCCAGATCGTGCAGACTGGAAATACATTTATTTGGTCAGAGATGGAAGAGATGTCGGTCTATCGTTTTACAATACTTTTATAAACCGCTACAATTGCGACTCTGAAGCTAAAGAGGCAGAGCAGAAAGTTAGCGAAAATTTCTTGGATTTCTGGGATCGATGGATAGAAACTGGAGAACCATACTGGCCTTTTTGGGAACATTTACAAAGTTGGCTCAAAGTCAGAGATTTACCTAACCTGTTGTTGGTTCACTACGCTAATTTAACCAAAAATAAACCCCAAGAAGTGCTGAGAATTGCCAATTTCTTAAATCTAAAAATTGACTCGGATAAGATGGAAGTCATTTTGCATCAATCTTCTTTAGAGTATATGAAAAAGAATTGGCAAAAGTTTCAACCGTCTAACTTTAAAGCCAAAACTTTTTTGGGAAAAGGAGAAACTGGCGGTTGGAAAAAGGTATTGACTCCAGAAAGGGTTATAAATTACGAAAATTTAGCCGTTCAAAAATTAGGAAATGAATTCGCTTCATGGATGCAAAATGGTGGCGAGTTACCTCCATTATAGAAGGAATAATTGATATGCACCCATTTTGTTGCTCGATCCGGTACTGACAGCGATCGCTGCTTGGATAGCCTTCGGTGAAACGCTCGATTTGTGGAACGCGATCGCCTTTGCCATCATTCTTTTCGGTGTCTATCTCGGTATCTCAACTTCCTCTGTAGTTCAAACCCAGAGCGATGAAGACCTCCCCGAAGCGATCGCCCCAAAGAGCTTAAGTCAGTAGGGGACTTATGCCCCCACACAATCGCTTATCTTTCCTCAATCGGAGTATAGGAAACGTTATGGTCTCCCGTGTAAATCTGCGTCGGACGGAAAATCCGGTTAGCTGCCAACTGTTCCTTCCAGTGAGCCAGCCAACCCGCAACGCGAGAGATGGCAAATATCGGCGTAAATAAATCCATCGGTATCCCCAACTTCCGATAAACTAGACCGGAGTAAAAGTCAACATTAGGATAAATACCTTTATGAGCCAACTTCTCTTCTACTGCCTTCTCTAATTCCAAAGCAATCTCGTAGTTTTTGTCGTAGCCAAATTTATCGAACAACTCTTCTGCCAGCTCTTGAAGTATAAGAGCCCTGGGATCCTTTACTTTATACACGCGGTGTCCGAAACCCATGATTTTTGCCTTGCGTTCCAACAAGCCATCCAAATAAGGACGAACGTTCTCCACCGAACCGATATCTTCCAACATACTGATAACATCTTCGTTAGCTCCACCGTGCAGGGGACCGGCTAAAGTTCCCACCGCCGATGCAACCACGGCATAAGGATCCGTCAGAGTCGAAGCCGTCACCATTGCCGAAAAAGTCGAAGCATTAATAGTATGTTCCGCATGGAGAGTTAGGCAAACATCAAAAATACGAGCTGCCAAAGGCTCCGGTACTTGTTCCGTGAGCATATACAGGAAGTTAGCCGAATAATCTAAGTCATCCCGCGGCATCACCGGATCGTTACCCGATCGGATTAATTTAAAAGCCGCGACCATGGTCGGAATTTTCGCCAACAGTCGCACTACCGCACTCCTGATATATTCAGGATTATCCAGGGCGCGACGAGAATAAAACAAACCCAAAGCTGCTGCCGATGCCTGCAAGGCATCCATTGGGTGTCCGGTTTCGGGAAAGCATTTCATCATATCCCGGATCCGAAATTTAACTCGCCGATGGTGGCGAACGTCGTACTCAAATATTTTTAGTTCTTCTTCCGAAGGCAAGTGCCCCCAGATTAAGAGATAGGCTGTTTCCAGAAAGGAACTGTGTTTGGCCAGTTGTCCGACGTTAATTCCTCGATATTCCAGTATGCCCTGTTGTCCGTCAACGTAGCTAATACTCGATTGAGTGGCGGGAATACCTTCTAAACCCGGTTTAAATTCAATACATACGACTGACATTATGGACCCCCTTTTTGTCCGATTAACATTCTGAAGTTACACTATCAAACGCCTTTTAACGGTGGCTGTTTTAACAATAATCTATTAACAATTGCTGCAATTATTAATCCAAAGTCCAAAATCCAAACTATTTGAGCAAAAATTTCGGGGGTGTCAGCCAGAACATTTGGCTGTTGCCTATTGGTTGTCCTATTTCTGGGAGGCTGACTCCAATAATTCCTGCTTTTTTTAAAACTAGGACTTCTCGGGCTTCTCCCCAGATTAAGGTTTCGGCCCAATTGCCTAAATCTGGTTGGTGGCCGACTAGGGCGAGTTTGCTTCCCCCCCTTTGTCGCCAACTATCCAACCACTTCAGCCAAGTTTTGATGTCGCCCTGGGGGGCAAGGGCGCTGGATATTTCTATTTTTTTGCTTAAGTTAGCTGCGAGGAGGATTTTTGCCGTTTGGCGGGCTCTTACTAGAGGACTGGTAAGGATGATGTCGAATTGGAGGCCGAGTTTAAGAAGTTGTTTGGCCACTTTCCTTGTTTTGCGATCGCCTTCTTGCGTTAAGGGTCTTTCTTCATCGCTGGCGTATTTTCCCCTATCCGCAGCTATTCCGTGACGCACCAGATATATTTCTACGCTCATTTTTAACAATTAACAATTAACAATTAACAATTATCATAAGATGCTATAGAGCCTTCTTCCCCATAATTTGGCAGGCCCTACTTAATTATTAATTATTAATTATTAATTAGGAAATGGTGATTTTTGATACAACAAAACCCCTGCTAAACAGCTAGGGGTTTTTTACATACCGATCGCATATTTTTTCCATTCTTGGTGCATACCACTTTTAACGTGTTTTGTCAACTCGAAGTAAAGGCTGCTATGAGGCTTTCGCGGTGGATGGTGCAAATTCATATTGGCCTCGCTGGGGGTGCGATTGCCTTTTTTGACATTGCAGCGAACGCAAGCGGTGACGAGGTTTTCCCAACTTTCGGGGCCTCCACGCGATCGCGGCAAAACGTGGTCCATGGTTAAATCGTCCCCCGTGTAACCGCAGTATTGACAAGAATGACTGTCCCGGTGCATGATATTGCGGCGGGTTAGAGGAATGTCCTTATAAGGAACCCGGACGTAATAACGCAGCCGGATTACTGTCGGCAAGGGAAAATCAGGTAAGATATATTTCCCGCTGTGTTCGATTTGCTCGGCTTTACCTTTGAGCAACAACACTATTGCTCGTCGCCAACTCGTAATATTAAGCGGCTCGTAGGAAGCGTTTAAGACGAGAACATTGGCCATTGAAGTTAGAAGCGAGTGTTTTTATGGATCTTAACACAACGACCCAAGTAGGAATGGGCAATGGCAGATTTGCCACACAGAGTAGCTGGAAAATGCTTTAAGTAATTAATAATTAATAATTAATAATTAATAATTGTCGGAGGTTCGTCGTCTGGGTGGCGAATGAGCGTTAATAATTGCGTGGTCCGCAGGGAAGTTTTAAAACAAAAATAATTTTGGACGACTACTTATTTTACTTGAATTGTTGAGGTATCGTACAGCAGGAGCGAAAAATGTTGATTTCCGAGCCAACATCTTTAAAAACAGGAGCAAGTCCCGCCCAAGCAGCCATAGAAACTAAAGCCTCCGGGGGCTTATGCCAAAGGGCCTGGGTAGAAATAGATTACGGGGCTTTGGCCCATAACGTCGGGCAGTTCAAAAGCTTGCTATCCCCGGAGACAGAATTAATGGCAGTAGTCAAAGCCGATGCCTACGGTCACGGGGCCTGGGGCGTTTCGCAAACGGCTTTAGAAGCCGGTGCCAGTTGGTTGGCGGTGGCGACGGTACCGGAAGGGATCGAACTGCGACAGAGGGGAATTAAAGCGCCCATTTTAATTTTAGGGGCCACCAACGAAGCAGAACAAATTGAGGCGATCGCCTCCTGGCAGCTACAGCCGACCATCGGCAGCGCCCAACAGGCCCTCGTATTCTCAGAAAGCCTCTCGGAACAAAACGAACCCCTGCCAGTACACCTAAAAATAGATACGGGAATGTCTCGCTTGGGCGCTCCCTGGCACCAAGCAGTAGAATTCGTAGAATTTGTCAGAGGATTGCCTAACTTAAAAATTGCCAGTATTTACTCTCACCTTGCCACTGCCGACCTGCCCGATCCCGCAGTGATGAAACAACAACATCAAAGATTTTCCCAAGCGATAAATTCTTGCGGTATCGAAAGCGAAAAACAATTCCCTATAAAACTCCACCTTGCCAACTCCGCAGCTACTTTAAGCGATCGCGATTTGCATTACGATTTAGTACGAGTAGGTTTGGGGATTTATGGTTTATATCCCGCCCCCCATTTAAGCGATAAAATTAAACTCAAACCAGCGATGCAAGTCAAGGC
>CALKCV010000384.1 GCA_938083405.1 uncultured Microcoleaceae cyanobacterium
ATTTGCAATTGGGAATTGATTATTAATTTCCAATTTGCCCTACTCCGTTAGTTTTTAATTGTGAGCGATCGCCGAGCGATATTAACACGGGGATTACCCCAAAAACTTGATTCGGATTTCACTACCTAATATCAATTAACAATTCACAATTAACAATTCACAATTGAGCGGGAACTGTAGAAAGCCAGGTATTACTTCCATTCCCCTTTATTTTGCACGAGGGACTTAATTATTAATTATTAATTATTAATTGGTTCCGTATTGCCTCCCGATACCCAGCCCACGCGATCGCCCCCGTCATTTACCCGCACCCTTTGCCATCTTTTATCTGCCGTTTCTTCTAAAACAATCACTTCTTCATTATAAGAAATACCCCCAATACGAACCGCATCTCGACTGGGAGTATCCCGTAAAATCAAACCAATTGGCTCTACAACCAACGCTCTATAAGCCCCTGGTTCCAATCCATTATTAGAATTAGAAGCAGTTTGTACCTGAGAGACATTTTCAACCGTTGGTTGTTCGTTAGGAAAAACAGGTTTTTCGGGAAGCGTACTTAATTTAGCGGCAAAATATAAAACTGCTGCCACGCTTGCTCCAGCTAGCAGGAGAACCGCTAAAATAACACCAACTAAAAACTTAAAAAATCCATAAAAGTTCATAACAATTAACAATTAACAATTAACAATTAACAATTAGGATAACAGGCACTAGCCGCGTTCTAAATTTCCAACTGCTAATTATGATGGTTTAATTCTCTGAGTTAAACTACCATATCTGGATGCGAGGCGGGCTTTACCTGCGGCAGCCCACTCTTGCAGAAAATTAATTTGCTCTTTAGCAGTTCTCGCCAGGGGAATAATTTGACTGGCTGCTTCTAAAACATCATCCACCGTAAAATCTCGATTCTGACTGAAACCGATGTGCATTGCTTCGATGAGAGTTTGTTCTATTTCAGCCCCAGAAAAATCTGGAGTTTCATAAGCCAAACGTTCCAAATCGTAATTTTTAATGTTCTGGGGCCGCAGTCGAGATAAATGCACCTCAAAAATTGCTTTTCGTTCGTCTTGGTTGGGCAACCCAACAAAAAAGATTTCATCAAAGCGGCCTTTGCGCAGGATTTCTGGAGGTAAAGATTGGATGTTGTTGGCAGTAGCTACCACAAAGACGGGGGAGGTTTTTTCTGCCAACCAAGTAATAAAAGTCCCAAAGACGCGACTGGTAGTACCGCCATCTCCTTTACTATCAAATCCCGCAAAAGCTTTATCTATTTCATCGATCCATAAAACGCAGGGGGCTAAAGCTTCTGCTAGGGAGATCGTCTGGCGGGTTCGAGATTCCGACTCCCCCACCAAGCCCGCAAACAAGCGGCCAACATCGAGGCGCAATAAAGGTAGATGCCAGTGGTGGGCGATCGCTTTAGCGGTGAGAGATTTACCGGTACCCTGGATGCCGACTAACAGCAAACCCCTGGGATGGGGCAAACCGTATTCTCTCGCCCGTTCGGAAAAAGCGCCCCCGCGCCGCAATAACCAATCTTTCAGATTGTCCAAACCGCCGATATCGGAGATATTTTCCCGGGCGGGGTAGAAATCTAAAATTTGGGTTTGGCGGATGGTTTGGCGCTTTTCTTCGAGGATTAGATCCACATCGTCTGCTTGTAGTTCGCCGTGGGTGGCGATCGCCTTTGCCAATACTCTCCTAATCCTTTCTATGGAGAGTCCCCTAGCGGCCCGGACCACTTCATCGAGGAGGGATTTTTGGATAGATTGGCCCATGGCTGCGAAGAGGCGTTCTACTTCTGTTTTTATCTGTTCGCCGTCGGGCAGGGGAAATTCTAAGACGGTTAAAATTTCGCTGAGATCTTCTGGGATAGTTATTTGGGGAGCGATAATAACTATGTTTTTAGGTTGAGATTTGAGGGATCTTGCCAAATTTCTTAGTTTGCGAGAGATAGAGACATCTTCTAGGAAGCGATGGAAGTCTCGCAAAATGAGGATTGCCGGGGCAGATTCTGGTAATTTGTCTGTCAGTTCTAATGCTTGGAGGGGGTTGCGCTTTCCCAGGCCCGCATAATTGGGATTGTCTTGGTATCCTTCTACGAAGTCCCAGATGTAAACTGCCCTATTTCCTCGTTCTTTGGCCGCCCCCGCGATCGCTATTTCCACCCTTTCTTCTTCTCTGGTGGGAATATATATTATGGGATAACGGGCTCTTAGTAAGAGTTCAAACTCTTCTTTAAAGCTCCTTGCCATCGTTACTACCTACAGTTTTTTTAATTTTTAAATTTATTGAAGTTGTTTTTTTATTGATTCTAAAGCTGCCCAACGTTTATCGATTACTCCTGTGTCTCCAGTTGCCGCTTGTTTTATCCCTTCGCAGTCGCGAAGGCATAATTGCCTGGGAGGAATTGCCAGACAAAGTTGTTGATATATCCAATCTTTGCCGTTAAAGTAGCCATTTCCAGGCAATTTTTCTACTAAATCTTCCAGATCGCCTTCCACATCTAAAGATAAAATTTCGGCGGCTTTTTGCCGTTCTTCTAACCATATTAGTTCTGAAGTATCTACGACCAAGCGATGGTTGTATTGCTTCAAACAGCGATCGCAAGTTAAGGTTACGATTGTTTCGGCTTTACCTTCCACTTCCAGGTAATTTCCTTTATGAGTTACCCGCAAACTTCCTTTTACAGGCATTAGAGTTTCTAAGTCGGAAATAAATTCTTCAAACTCTACGGACTCTGTTGCCTTTGGTTTTTGAGCGATACTCGGAATATAAATTTCTTCCATCATCCTCTCCTCTTAACAATTAACAATTAACAATTAATAATTAATAATTAACGTTTTTTATTTTTCAAAAACAAGAAGATTGTTTGTAGCGATCGCTTTAGCGTTTTCCAACAACTTTTATAAGAATCGCTAAAGCGATTACGCTCGATCGCTGTTTCTTAATCTTTTATCTTTACAACCAAACGGCGGTCTGGTTCTTGTCCGCGACTGTAGGTTTCGAGATCTTCATGTTCCTTCAAGATAGTATGAACTTGACGACGCTCTGCAGAAGAAAGAGAAGGAATTTCATACTCCAATTTTGTTAAGCGGACTTGATTTGCTGCATAATCTGCCATTAATTGCAATTCTTGTATGCGGCGGTAACGGTAGTCGTTAATTTCTATCGTGTAGGCTGCTTGTTCTTCTAATTCTTGTTCTTGTTCTTGTTCTTTTTCTTTGCTAATATTTAGAATTGTATTAGCGAGATATTGAATTGCATCGATTACCAAACCATCCTTTCCGATCAGAATAGAAATTTGTTCGGCTGTGAGGTTAGAGTCATCAATTGTCAACCAATAACTATCTTCTTGCTGCTTAGGAGTTACGGCTGCTGGAATTTCTCCTAGCTTTAGTAACTCCTCTAGCCATTCCTTTGCTATTTCTATTTGAGTTTTGATCATCGCGCCTTATCAAGCTTTCTTTTTTGAACGACCCGGTTCAAAGGGTAGTGATTCTCGTCCTTTACCTGTTTGGGCTTTTGCCTCTTCTTCGTCAACTATTTTCTGAATGTTTTCAGGCAGGGGTTCTTTTGAGAGAATATATGCCTGAATTGTCTGAAAAATATTAGCAACGAGCATATATAATAAAACGCCCGCTGGTAATGGAGTAAAGAGAAATATTCCCGAAAATAGAAAGGGGGTAATTTTGTTAATGGAATCTTGATTGGGATTAGAGTTAGTTCCCGGTCCTTTTCCTGATATGGTTTGGCTGGCATAAATACTGATACCAAAACCAACTACCATGATTAAAATATCCCAGTGAATGGCACCATCTTCGTCAAAAGCTCCCACGCGACCCAAGGCTTCTATAAATAGAAATCCTTTTTCGGCTGCTATGCCTGTTATTGTTCCTTCTACGGTGGCACTTCCTGGTTGTAAGCCGACAACATTACCCTCTTCATCTATTGCAATTTTATCTTCCCCTTTGGTTATCCTCCAAGTCTGTTCGATATTGTTTTGGGAATATTCTTCTAACAGACTGTTTAAAGGCGTCCCTCGTACGCTTTGAAACTCAATTTTTTGCTTTTCTCCCACTGCCAAATTATTACCGCCGGGCATTAAAGCGACGACCGGGAAATGTACCCCGTCGTTAACATAAATATTTTTGGGAGAGGTTGTAAAAGCTTTGGGATCGATCCTTTCTATTTGTTCTTGCGGCAATACTTCTACGTTTACGCTGTAGTTTATATTGGCAAAAGGCGACCCCCTTAAGGTTGCAAATAGAGCGAATAGTATTGGCATTTGTAGTAGCAAGGGCAAACAGCCTGCCAATGGGTTAAACTCTTTCATCAAGTTACCCATTTCTTCTTGCTTTTTAACCGGGTCGTCCTTATAGAGTTTTT
>CALKCV010000385.1 GCA_938083405.1 uncultured Microcoleaceae cyanobacterium
GACATTTTCTTTTTTTTTAGGAATGGGGAATGGGGGGAACAGGCGAGACGCCTGTTCTACGGGGTAACAGGCGAGACGCCTGTTTTACGGGGTAACAGGCGAGACGCCTGTTCTACGAAAACGGATGTTATCGACGGCTAAGTCGATAGAATCGTGGGGCTGGTTTATGGTTTGCCAGGTGATACTAATTACCTGACCTAAAGCCTTGTTTCGATCGCTTTGTTTGCCCCAACCTTCTTGTTTGAGTTGGTCGAAAGTGACGACGTATCGCGTCCATTCGTCAGCGGGGGCGAAGTTATAACCGAAGTCGTCGTAATCTCCGGTAACGGGCGATCGCAACTTCATCCGATAGCTTTTGCCGTCGCCTTTTGCCCAAAACTCAATGGCGTTATATTGACTGATATCCACCGGGTCGTTAGGACTGTGGAGATCCGTTCCCATGCCCAAAAAGCCATGCTGATAAGTGGTAGTGACTTTACCTTTAATGCTGGCAGTTAAGCTGGAACCATCGGGACCGCCCGGACTGGCTGTAAAAGCGCTGTAACCTTCGGGGATTACTTTGGAATCTCCCCCTTGCTCGCGGTCGTCGTAGGTAAACCAGGTTCCTTGAAATTGGTTGAAGCGATCGCCATCTTCGAGGTCGTCCACCAAAACAGAAGTTTGACCTTCAGGGGGTGGGGGTATGCTGCGACCTGTTTGGGCGGTGGATGTCATGCCGCAGGCGGTGACGATAGCGGGGGCGATCGCCACTACGAAGATAGTCGCGGTTTTAATTAAATTGTGTCGGTTAGTAAAGTATTTCATAGTTTGTTAATTGGTAATTGGTAATGAAACTTACTCCACTCAATGGGTGCGATCGATGAGAAATCGCGATCGGAGAATGCTCGCGAGGAATCAAGCAGAGAGTTTGGTAATAGAGCGATGTTGCATCCGCAACCCGGAGCCATCGCCACCGAGTTTAGTCTTGCCATCTTCTAACCTGCTCTTCGGAATATGGATAGCCACCAAACCCAATTCGGCCTCCGCTTGAATTACAGCTTTAGTTACCGTTTGAGAGATTTGTTGTTGAATTTGTTCTTGCAAAGGAGCCAAAGCCGCCTTGCTAATTTCCCCCGGTATCAATCCCAAGGAAGAGGGAAGGCTGTTAACCTGGCGCATGGTTTCTTCGCGAACTGTAGCGGCCAGTGCATCGGATAATTCTAAAGAGTTCATCATGTCCTCGCTCCTGTTTTAGTTAGAAGATGGCCTCGTTAAGACCAACGGTGTTAGCTGCTTAACTTGCAACCATACTTAATTATGCTTTACTTAACTAATTAGTGTCAAGAGCTTTGTTACATAACTTAAATTAAGCCCCAAAACAGAAGGGGTTATGCTAGACTGAAATTAAGGTATAGCGATGGTTTGAGATGAATTTAGAAGAAGCCGTAAAAACAGTAAAAGCAGCAGTATTTGCCCACACCCAAAGGCCCCTAAGCGATGCAGAAGAGGCCGTCTTACAGGGGGCCTGGGAAGGAAGGACTTACGACAAAATGGCAGAAAGCTCCGATTATGCTGTCAATTACTTAAAAAACGACATCGGGCCTAACTTTTGGAAGCTACTGTCTGGGGTAGTAGGGGAAAGAGTGACCAAATCGAATCTTAGGGCCGTATTGGAGCGCAACCAGCATCAATTCGCCCCCCTCCCAGAAGTTAAGGAAACCCCCGCAGCCAAGCCTGCCCCAAAAGTTGCAAGCACTGTGGCAGCTAAATATTACGAAAACCGACCCGGCCGCCATCGAGACTGGGGCAGGGCTCCTGACGTGTCAGTTTTCTACGATCGCGCCTCAGAATTGGCCCTCCTCAAGCAGTGGATAGTTAAGGATCGCTGTCGCTGGGTGGGCATTATCGGCATGGCAGGCATTGGCAAAACGGCCTTATCTGTTAAATTGGCCAAAAGTATAGCGGACCAGTTCGATTATGTTATGTGGCGATCGCTGGTCAACAGCCCCCAACTTAATAAGTTATCAGAAGACCTCCTTAACTCTTTACCGGAGGCCAAGCAAACGCCCCCACCAGCGGATCCCCAAATTTCTGACCTAATAGATTTGTTTCGCCAGCGTCGATGCCTGCTAGTCCTCGACGACGCCCAAGGCATATTAGAAAGCGAACAGTTAGCGGGAGGCTATCTGAAGGGATACGAAAGTTATGGCGAGCTCTTCCGACGCATCGGCGAAGAGCCCCACCAAAGCTGTTTGCTTTTAAGCAGTCGAGAAAAACCCCGAGAACTAGGTTTTTTAGAAGGAGAAACTTTGCCGGTTAGAACTTTAAAATTAGAAGGTTTGGGAGATGGTGCCAAGGAAATTTTAAAAGCCAAAGGTTTAACGGCAGAAGCAACCTGGACTCCTTTAATCAAACTCTATCGAGGCAACCCTTTAGCCTTGAAAATGGTCGCGGCGACGATTAAAGAATTATTTGGGGGAAATGTGGCAGATTTTCTCAAATATCAAACTTTAATGGTGGGGGATATCGGTTACGTCCTAGAACAACAATTTCAACGGTTGTCCGATGTGGAGAAAGAAGTTGCTTATCAATTAACCGTAGCCGGAGAACCACTTTCTATTAACGAATTGCGAGAGCGAATTTCTAATAGTTTATCTCCTTCTCAATTAATGCAGATTTTGAAATCCTTAGAAATGCGATCGCTCATCGATAAAACCCAAAGTTCAGACCCAGAAAAATCCTCCATTCTCTTTAGCATTCAACCTTTAGTAATGAAACATATTAAAGAAAATCATTTACCTGCAAAACTGACAAGCAAGCATGAACGATAAGATTTGCTATTGCATCAATCCTAGATGCGAAAAGCGCGTTAATCCAGAGGATTTATTACACTGCCAAAATTGCGGTACGGAATTAGTAGTAAGCGATCGCTATCGACTATCCAAGCCTCTGAGAAGCTTAGAAAATTCCTATCAAACGGAAGTATTTGAAATCCACGACGGCGAAACCAAAAAAGTTCTCAAAGTTTTAACTAATACGAATCCCCAATGGATAGACTTATTTAAAAGACAAGCATTAGTCTTGCAAAAACTTCGACATCCAGGAATTCCCAAAGTAGAAGCCGACGGCTACTTTACTTTTACCCCGAACAACAGTTCCAGAACCCTGCATTGTTTGGTAATGGAATTAATAGAAGGGTTAACTTTAGAAGAATGGCTGACAAAATTCGGTCCTATTTCTCAGGAGTTAGCATTAGATTGGTTAAAACAACTAACAGAAATTTTAGAACAGCTACATAACAATAAACTCTTCCACCGGGATATTAAGCTTGGTAATATCATGCTTAGAAATTCTCCCCCGTCTTCAGAACTTGACTCAAACAAAACCGGTCAATTAGTGTTAATCGACTTTGGTACGGTTCGAGAAATGAGCGGAACTTATCTCGCAAAAATAGGCGGCGGGCGAGAAATCACCGCCACCTTTTCTCCCGGCTACACTCCCATAGAGCAAGTGGAAGGTAAAGCAGTACCTCAATCAGATTTTTATAGTTTGGGGCGAACCTTTGTTTATTTGCTAACTGGCAAACATCCTTTCGACCTACCTTTTGATGACAATACGGGAAAATTAAATTGGCGGAAACAAGCACCAAAAATGTCTCTAGCTTTTGCTCAATTAATAGACGACTTAATGGCTCTTTTTCCCGGCAGCCGCCCGCAGAACGTTGGGATAATTTTACAAAGAATTGAAGAGATAAAAAAGAATTATCCTTTGACAAATTTCAAAGCAAAGACAGCAGAGAATCGTTGGTTGTTTGGGATTAATCTAGTTTTATTTACCATGTTATTAGTTACCGGGGCTGCCTGGTGGGAAGCGAAACAGCAGGTGAGGCAAATAATCTTAGAGATCGGGATCGAAGAGGGGGGTTCTACGAACTTTTAGTCCAGTACAGTGCGCTGCGGCGCACCTTACAAATTATAAAATCAAAGCGATCGCTCTTTTATTCTTAATTAAAGTCTGC
>CALKCV010000386.1 GCA_938083405.1 uncultured Microcoleaceae cyanobacterium
ACCCAACCTACAATTTTAATTATCCTCCATAAAATCTTCGTTTTTCACAAATAAAACATCTTTAACCTGGATTCTGTTTCTACCCTTAACAAGTCTAAAAATTCCGCGATGCAACATAGCAACCAGTCTGGGTTCTACCGATCGTTGAACCAGATAAGTAATCGTATTTATGTAAAGAAAAATCAAGCCAAAAATAGCGCTAATAATGCCCAAATCGTCAAAGCTACCCGGTAAGTCTGGCATTACCGTAACTAAAATACTGCAAAACATCCAAACAACAGCACCAATATAATTCCAGAAGATTCGAGGAATGGTTAAAAGAAGCAGCAAATAGATGTAAATTAAAATCGAATAAATTTCTCTAAAGTAGTCCAGGCTGCCGCCTATATCCGACCAGGAGAAATTGGCGATCGCCTCCGCAACAGTTCCTCTAGTAATTATAAGAGAAAAAGAAAGAATTACCAAACCAAAAAACAACCTCCACCTGCGCGAAGTAGTAACAAAACCAATAATCAGATATGTCAGGATCGGCCACCACATCGCGGGCAAAGTAAATCGCACGAACTTAAGCAAGTAATCCCACCCCCATTGCAGAACTTTTCTAGTAAGCTCTAAAGTCCACTTGGAATTATTAAAGAATCCTTCTAAACCTTCGTTCCAACTGAAGAAAAACCCAACTACAGGACTGAAGGCGAGATAAATAACGACAACTCCTGCCGTAATTCCCAGTATCTTTAATCCCAATATTTTCTGTTTTTTTTCTAACTTCATAGTAAAACGCTCCCAAAACTATAATTTGGCTTCTTTTAATTGGATTTATGTTGGTTATATCATAAAATTATTAAGACTGCCTCTTTCTTTGGATTAAATTCTCAAACCAATGCTATAATAACCAGCAAACCCAGTAAAATGAGGCAAATCGTGTCTGTATCCAGTAAACCAAACCTACCCCCTGCAATTTCCTGGGACGTTTTTGACCCCAGTCAGTCAAAAACGCCTCCCGGACTCGTTTGGCGTCTGAACGTCGAAGAGTACCACCAAATAATTAGCGCTGGTATCCTAACCAAGAACGATCCAATAGAACTACTAAAAGGTTGGTTGGTTGAAAAGGGACCGCCAAAACCCCGACACCGCGCCGCTACTAAACTGACTCGCAATGCCCTCGAAGCAATTGTTCCCCAGGGATGGTACGTTGATTCTGGGGAACCTATAACTTTAAGCAATAGCGAAGCGGAACCCGATGTTATTATAGTTCGCGGCGAAACTAGGGATTATCTCGATCGCCATCCAGGGACGGCCGACTTGGGGTTAGTGGTGGAAGTTGCCGATGCGACTTTAGAACGCGTTCGCGTAGCGTTGCGGATGCAACATCGCTCTTTAAAAAAACGTCTCTACGCCCGCGCTGGCATCTCGGTTTATTGGATAGTCAACCTCCCCCAACAGCAACTAGAGGTTTATACCAAACCCAATAACTCCACCGAGGCACCCGCTTACGATGGAAGTCAAATTTACCGTCTGGGAGATGAAGTTACCGTAGAGTTCGCCTCCCAAAGCATCGGTCGAGTAGCGGTGGAGGATTTATTTCCATAAAAAGCGTCATAAAAAATCACCAATTACCTACAAACTATGACTAATTACAACTCCCAAGCAAACAAAGAATGGTGGACCCAACAGTGGATAGACTTATTAAATTCCTATCGTTTTAAAAAACGCTTAGAACGAGCCCGCAACTACGCCCGACAAGGCAAAGTTCTCAGTATAGAATTTAAAGACCAAAAAATAATTGCCAAAGTTCAAGGCACCGCCCCAGAACCTTACGAACTCTCTTTATGGTTGGATACTTTCACCGACGAAGACTGGGATTATGTCATTAAAACCATGTCCGAAAGGGCAATTTTCACGGCGAAATTATTAGCAGGAGAAATGCCGCAAAATATCGAAGAAGTATTTGCCGCTAATGGCTTGAGGTTGTTTCCTTTTGCCTTAGATGAAGTTCATTCTCATTGTAACTGTCCCGATCCGGCATCGGTTTGCAAGCATATTGCCGCCGTCTATTATTTATTAGGCGATCGCTTTGGCGAAGACCCGTTTGTTTTGTTTATGTTGCGCGGTCGCGCTAAAGAACAAATCCTCGATACTATTCGCCAGCAACGCAGTCCCAACGAGGAGAAAAATACAGATATTAAAACTTCTGAAAAAAGGAAAAAAACCTCTATTTCTAACCCGCAAGAAACCTTAAAAGTTACCGATTTTTGGCAGTACGATCGCCCCCTAGAACCATCCCTCGCAGTCATCACCCCGCCCCCCAGCAGCGAAACAGTTTTAGATATTTTAGGACCGCTTAATTTGGGGGGCAATGCGGATGGGATAATGACTTATTTTAAGCAAGTTTACTCTGAAGTTAGCCAGCAGGCAATTATGATGGGTTTGAAACAAGGAGACGATGACAATTAACAATTAACAATTAACAATTAACAATTAACAATTGCTAAAGCAATTTTTAAGCTCTGGACCATAAACCAGGTTTTTTGAAAAAACCTGGTTTCTAAAATATCTCGAACGAACGTTATAGCATTTCTTGAATCTGTGAAGTACACACAAATATTCGATCCCCCCCCGCCACCCTTAAAAAG
>CALKCV010000387.1 GCA_938083405.1 uncultured Microcoleaceae cyanobacterium
ATTACAACTGAATCTCTAGGCCAAGAAGCATGGAACAGAGACAAAAAATAATTTTATGCGACACAAATCTCCTTGTGGAGTTCTACAATAATAATCATAAGGCTATTTTAATTTTCCTTCTTTTCGCAATTCCTCGTGGGTTTGGATATCTGCCTCAAAATCTTCTTCATCATAAAGTAAATGAACTCCTTTAGCTTTGAGAAAAGCATCAGCTTCAAGGCGCGTATTCATGCCAAGTAATTCTCGTACTTTTCCAGCGAAGACGCGAACCTTCTTTATAAGCTTCAAGGGCGATCGCTTCTAATAACCGACGTTCTAAATTTCCCCACTTTGTTTCGAGAGGGCGAGCTATTTTATCTGGCAATGAAATTGTTATTTCCATATTTTTATTCTTTTTAATTATGCTTAAATTAAGTAAAAATTATAAACCAAAACAGTAACGAACAGCAGCTTCAACTTCCATCATTTGAGATTTACAAAGTAAATTTGAGACCGATAAATACTCATAATCCTTCCATTCCATCCATTTCCGTAACAGCAAACTCCTCATTTATAGCCGCAATTTCAGCTTGAATATGCGGGTCTTTAGCCATCGCTTCCATCTGCTTTTTCATATATTCAGCATCGGCAAATTTATCCGCCGTCCGAGTCCTTTGCCGCACTTGGCTGGCAATTTTTTCTAACAACCATAATTGTTCCTCCACTGAAAAACTTCGGATACAACGTTCTATTTCTAATAATTTTGGTGACATCATTTTTTTCTCGACAACCCATCCTTTCTCAATATTATCCCCCAAATACAAACTAAGAAACCCGGTTTTTTCAAAAAACCGGGTTTCTGGGCGATGATAACCATTATCCCCCAAACCCAACCAAATCTGAGATAATAGTCACCCAGTCAAACAAAAGGAAACCCCAACCATGCGAGTATCTCAAATGTTATTTGCTACCCTGCGAGAAGACCCCGCAGAAGCAGAAATACCCAGCCACAAACTCCTACTGCGCGCCGGCTACATCCGACGCATCGGCAGCGGCATTTACGCCTATCTCCCCCTGATGTTGCGCGTCCTTAATAAAGTCTCCAAAATAGTCCGAGAAGAAATGGATGCTACCGGCGCCCAAGAATGTCTCCTCCCACAACTTCAACCCGCCGAACTTTGGCGAGAGTCCGGTCGCTGGGACACCTACACTAAAGCTGAAGGCATCATGTTCTCTCTCATCGATCGCCAAAATCGAGAAATGGGACTCGGTCCCACCCACGAAGAGGTCATCACTACTGTTGCGAAAGAGACCATCCGTTCCTACCGCCAACTCCCCGTTCACCTCTACCAACTCCAAACTAAATTCCGCGACGAAATTCGGCCGAGGTTTGGCTTGATGCGGGGCAGGGAGTTCATAATGAAGGATGGCTATTCCTTCCACGCCAGCGAGGAAAGCCTCAAAAAAACTTATAACGATATGGACCGCGCCTATCGCAATATGCTGCGTCGTTCTGGTTTGGCTTTCCGGGCCGTAGAAGCTGATTCGGGGGCCATCGGCGGTTCCGGTTCCCAAGAATTTATGGTTTTGGCGGAAGCTGGAGAGGATGAGGTTCTTTACACGGAAGATGGCAACTATGCCGCCAACGTAGAAAAGGCGGTTTCTTTACCTGCGGATGCCGAACCTTCGCCGTTTACAAGTTATGAAAAGCGGGAGACTCCCGATACTGCCACTATCGAAACTCTCTGTAAGCTGCTGAAGTGTTCTCCCACTCAGGTTGTTAAGAACGTTCTTTACCAGGCTGTTTACGACAACGGTAAAACTGTTTTGGTTCTGATAAATATCCGAGGCGATCGAGATGTTAATGATGTTAAGCTACAAAACGAGTTAACTAAGGTGGCAGACCAGTTTGGGGCGAATACCGTTTTGGCTTTGACCGTTCCCGATGCGGAAGCTCAGTTAAAATGGGCTTCTAAGCCTTTGCCTTTGGGTTATATTGCTCCCGATCTGTCGGACGATTATATTGCTTCTAATAAAGACGTCCATCCTAAGTTTTTGCGGATGGTAGATCCTACGGCAGCGCACTTGACAAATTTCGCGACGGGTGCTAACGAATCGGGGTATCACGTCGTGGGGGCGAATTGGAATAAGGAATTTGCTTTGCCGAAGTTGACTGCCGACCTGCAGAAGGCCCAAGCAGGCGATCGCGCCCTCCGCGACCCCAGTCAAATCCTCCAAACTGCTAGAGGCATAGAAGTAGGCCATATTTTCCAGTTGGGGACTAAATATTCCCGGGCATTGGGGGCTACCTACACTAACGAACAGGGCGAAGAAATGCCCTTAGTGATGGGATGTTATGGTGTAGGGGTGTCTCGCTTGGCTCAAGCGGCGGTGGAACAGTCCTACGATAAAGATGGGATTATTTGGCCAGTGGCCATCGCTCCCTATCAAGTTATAATTTGCGTCCCGAATATGGGCGATGCCAAACAGGTAGAAGCGGCCGAAAAACTCTATGGGGAGTTAAACCAAGCAGGTATCGAAACCTTGTTGGACGATCGCGACGAGCGGGCGGGGGTAAAATTTAAGGATGCGGATTTAATCGGCATTCCCTATCGGGTTGTGACCGGGCGATCGCTCAAATCTGGCAAAGTCGAACTGGTAGAAAGGGCAGCCGGCAAATCTCAAGACATTGCCATTGAAGAAGTCATCCCCACCCTCCAGCAATTAATCGCCGAAGC
>CALKCV010000388.1 GCA_938083405.1 uncultured Microcoleaceae cyanobacterium
GATGGTGGAGCAGATGATGACTACGTTAGAGGCGATCGGGGCTCCGACATAGTTAGAGGTGGGACGGGCAACGATACCGTCTTTGGCGGTAAAGAGGATGACATCGTAGAAGGAAACCAAGGAGACGACTCCGTTTCTGGAGACCGAGGCAACGACTCGGTAAGCGGTGGAGATGGTAACGACTCGGTAAGAGGTGGAGATGGTAACGACTCTGTAAGCGGTGGCGCTGGAGATGATTTAGTAGAAGGCAACCAGGGCAACGATACCGTTATTGGCGATGAGGGTAGCGACACCATTCTCGGTGGCGACGGCGATGATTTAATTATTGCGGGTGCAGGCAATGACAGTGTCATCGGCGGTAACGGAGCGGATGTATTCCGCTTCGAGTATTTCGGACCAGAGCCAACCTCAACAGATCCAGGGGCAATAAATCTTGCCTTCGGCGTAGATACCCTAACTGACTTTAGTTCGGCAGACGACCAGATTCAACTCGATGGCACTATCTTCGACCAGTTAACTCCTCAAGGAAACTTCAATTCCTTGTTGGGCGGTTCGAGTCTTATCGATCCTAACGAGTTTACTACCATTGCTAACTTCGATCCCAACAATCCAAGTTCTGCAGGAGGAGCGAATTTAGTGTACGACTCCGTAGGAGGTCAGGTTTACTATATCGACCAAAACGCTCAGGCAATACCCATCATGCAATTGAATAGCAACCTAGACATCGGTCCCGATGATTTTGAAATCATCTAAACCAGGAATAAAAGTAACGGATAGAGGCTAAACCAAACCAGGATAATCGCTCTACCCAGGGTGCTTTTATTTCTTGAGTTTGACAACAAGAACGCAGATGCCTATTAGCTGTCAGTTTTTTGATTTTCCTCCAAAGCTGGCACAGAAATTAACTCGAACGAACTAATGGCCAAGACTAACTCCCTAAATATGTCCCAGTTGGCAGAAGAAAAGGCCAATAGGGGTTTGTGGTTTCAACAGGAAGGAAAGCTAGAAGAAGCTATTTCGTTGTACCGTCAGGCCATCGCCCTAGAACCCAATATTTCGTTAGTACATTATAATCTGGGCATAGCCCTCCACCACCAAGGAGATTTACCGGGCGCTCGTACTCATTATCGAGAAGCCATCGCCCTCAACCCCGATGACATTCAAGCTCGCTACAACCTGGGTGTCGTTCTCCAACAGCAGGGTTTATTAGAATTAGCTATTAATAATTATCAACAAGTAATAAACTTATCCCCTCCCCAGGATGTAATTAAGGTAAAAGCTTATAGTAACTGGGGCGCGATTTTAGTAGGGCAAGGGAAATTTGACGAGGGAAGAGAAATATTTGAAAAAGCTTTAGCCCTCGAACCACAGGATGCCACTCTCTACAACAACCTCGGTCAAGCATTTTTAGAAGCGGGGAATATAGAACGAGCGATCGCTACTTACCACCAAGCCCTAGAACTACAACCAGAATTAATAGTAGCTCGCCATAACATCGGCAAAGCTTACCAAAAAAAGGGATTGCATTCGGAGGCGATCGCCTATTTCCAACAAGTAATAGAACGACAGCCAAACAATATTTTTGCTAACAGCGACTGCGGCTTTTCCTTCATGGAAGAAGGCAAGCTGGTAGAAGCAATGGCAAACTTTCAAAAAGTAATTAAAAATAACCCATTCGTCGAAAGCTACTGTGATAGAGCCAAAGAATTAAGCACGGAAGACCGACTAGAAAAAGCCAAAATAGCTTGCGCTTTATTTCTCGAAGCCATAAAATCCCACGATTTTGCAGGGGAATCCCCCGTAGGACAGGCGTCTCGCCTGTCATCCGTAGGACAAGCGTCTCCCCTGTCAACCAAACAAAATTTTGCCGATCGTTTAGCAATAACTTATTACCATCTCGGCAAGGTCTCCTTTGAATATGGCGAGTACCAACAAGCAGAAACTTACTACAAAAAAGCTCTAAAATTCAAGCCATTAAACGTCGAATTGCACCTGGCTTTAGCTAAAAGTTTAGCCAAACAAAATCGAGTAAAAGCTGCCATAACTGTTTGCCACTTTTGCCGGGCAATACAACCAGATAATAATGCTATTTCCGAGGAATTAGAGACTCTCTTAAAAAAACAACATAACCTCCAAAAAAGCTTCAAGCAGCCGAGAGCGATCGCCAGTATAAATGGAGCTAAGTTAGAGCAAATGCAGGACGGGCATCTTGCCCGTCCTACGTTATCGAAAGGGGATAAATTTGAGTGCAAAGGCTTGAACTGCGAACCATGCCTTCAGCGGATTTATAAATCTTTTCAACCCGTTCACATCGGTCATAACGTTTATGCTTTTTCCCAATCTAATTTGCAGGGTAATTCCCAGTTAGAACCTTCAATATTGACAGGCAAGATGCCTGTCCTACAAGACAGCGGGCAACCCTCTACTTTTGTGAAAGTTTTATCAAATGGCAGGGCGTGGATAGTCCCTCAGAAAAATTCCTGGATGATTTGTAATGCAGTTGCCATTATTAACGAAGAAAATCAACTCTTAGCAGAAGTCTCCAGAGAATATCCCGGTCAGTTGCCAGGATGTCAAAACTACGACCTTAGCAAGCATCGTATTTTTAGCCAAGAAGAACTGCCACCGTTAGAAAAAATCGACGGCACCGTAGCAGTATTATCGGGGTTATCGGGAAACGTTTATTTTCACTGGATGGTCGATATCTTGCCCCGCTTAGAAATATTGCGGCGCAACGGCATTAACTTTGAAGAAATAGATTGGTTTTTAATTAACAGTTACCAACAGGAATTTCAAAGAAAAAGTCTTAGTATTTTAGGCATACCAGAAGAAAAGATTATAGAAAGCGATCGCCACCCTCATATCCAAGCCAATAAATTAATAGTTCCCTCCTACCCAGGAGATTTAGGCTGGCTGCCAAAGTGGGCCGTAGAATTTCACCGCCGAGAATTTTTACTTCCCATTCCAGTCCCCCCCCTTGTCAAGGGGGGGTTAGGGGGGGATCGAAAACCTCCCCACCCGAAAGCTTTATCTCCCGTTTGTTCTCTTATCAAAGGATGGTTGGGGAGCGATCGAAAACTTCAAACAAATTCCCAACCTTCAATTCCCGATCCATCTTCCTATCCCGAGAGAATTTATATTAGTAGAAACCGAGCCAGATATAGAAGAGTCTTAAACGAAGAAGAGGTAATTTCGTTATTAAGCAAATATGGCTTCGCAGCAATAGTACCAGAATCAATTCCCTGGGAAAAACAAATAGCCTTATTTGCCAATGCCAAAGCGATCGTCTCTCCTCATGGAAGCGGTTTAACAAACATCATCTTTTGTCAGCCGCGGACTAAAGTAATCGAACTATTTTCCCCCCACTACATCAGACATTATTACTGGGTCATCAGCCAACAATTAGAGCTAGAGCATTACTACCTAAAAGGAGAAGGATTTCCCTGCTATCCGATCCGGGAATTAATGTATCCAAATCCTTTAACCGAAGACATTCTTATTAACTTAAATTACCTGGAAGAAATGATAAAAAAGACGGGTATAATAGAACGAAATTCCGCCTCCCAAATAGATCGCCCTCCCGTCCCTATTTTTCTGAAGGAAGCCAACCGAGATAGTACTGCCAGCGATAAAAATATGCAATCTAAAGTAAATCCCACAGAAGCTGCGGCTCATTATAACGACAGAGCCCAATTATTTTTAAAACAAAAGAAATTCGACGAAGCCAAAGCAGCCTGCGAACAAGCCCTAAAAAATCAACCAGATTTTGCCCCAGCCTGCAAAACCATGGGCAACCTACTCCAAGCCCAAGGGCAGCCAGACGCAGCCTGGCAGTGGTACTCTAAGGCCGTAGAAATTCAGCCTGATTTTGCCGAGGCTATTACTAATATGGGCACTCTCTACGCCCAACGGCAACAGTGGGAGGAGGCGATCGCCTATTTCCAAAAAGCGATCGCCATCAAACCAGATTTAACCCCCGCCCAGCGCAACTTGGCCAGGGCCTACGAAAAAATCGGTCGAGGGGCAGCAGCAGCAGAAAGTAAGCAGCAAGCCTTATCTCTGGAAGGTCAAGGGGGGGGGACACCCGTCCAATCTTCTATGGTCCCCCCCTTATCAAGGGGGGCTAGGGGGGATCGAGATGGGCAAATGCTCCCCCCTGTAAAAAGGGGGGCTAGAGGGGATCGAGATGAGGAAGCAGCCGAGTTGCCCCAAAAATTGGAGTCCCAGGAAACACCTTCTCATCCTCCTTTAAAAGCAAAATCCCAATCTAACAGCAATACCTCTGATATTGCCTTACCAACAGATGCCCTACTTGCTTACAAACAATTAGGACAAATGCTGCAAAGTCAAGGGAAAGTAGAAGAAGCTTGGCAGTGGTATAGAAAGGCGATCGCCATCTCTCCCAACGACCCCGAAATTTATCTCAATCTGGGAATTTTATACGCGCGGCAACAACAGTGGAACGACGCGATTAAATGTTATAAAAAATCTCTCAAAATTCAGCCCCATTTTGCCGAAGGTTATCGAAAATTAGCCACAGCTTTAACTCAAGTCGGGCAACAAGAAGAAGCAGCCGAATGCTGGTATCGAGCTTACAGCATCGAACCGCAAAAAGCAACAGCAGAAGAACATTTGATTCTGGGAAATACCCTGTTAAGGCAGAATTTAATCAATCGAGCCATATCCTGTTATTGTCACGCTATAGAATTAAATCCTAATCTAAAAGGTGCTTACGAAAACTTAGGAGAAGCCATCGGTCGCCAAGGCAAACAATACCAAGAACAAAATCGATTTAGTTTGGGATTTCAAGAAGAGTTTGGGCGGCAGACAATTCCCCAGGAAATCTTACAAAAAGCCGAACAATTGAAGCAAAGTGCATCTAATTTGATGATGTACGAAGTGCCGGGCATGGATAATAGCGGGGTTATTAAGCCAGGAGATAACAGGCAGGATGCCCGTTCTACGGCGAATATTGTCAGAGATGCATTGAAGCATTTAGACCGAATGGTTAATGAGTTAGTCAATTCGGTAGCTTTTGCTTTCAATTTAAAACACGATGTTTCTTTGAGCTATTTAGAATCTTCTTTGCCGATACAAGGAAGCAAAAATCATCTCTTATCCCCAACTATTTCTTATCCAGAAAAACCAGAATTTCAAATTCAATATCCTTCTGCTTACGGGCAACAACCATTGGTGACGGTGGAACCGAATTTAAGCGAGACTTGTTGGAATTTAGGGGGAATTAAATCCGATTTTGAATTAGGCATGGAACCGGAAATTCCTCCAGCTTTGGAAAAACCAGGAAAGTCTCCGGGACGCTGGAACTCCCCTGAGTCTCTTCAATGGCAGCCATTGAATAGTGGGGCCTCGGCGAAGCAGGCAGCCCCTGGGTTGAAAGGGGAAACAACAATAAATCTAGCGGAACTTCACGTTCAGAGGGCTAGCGCTTATTTTGCTAAGGGGGTATGGGAACAGGCCATCGCTGAATGTCAAAGGGCGATCGCCATGAAACCAGATATGGCAGAAGCTTACAGCATTTTGGGCAATGCCCTGCTGCAAAGCGGCAAGCTGGCAGAGGCCGAACAAAACTACAGTCAGGCCATGGCCCTAGACCCTAACGATGCTAAAGTTAGGGCGAATTTGGGCAATCTCTATGCAGAGGAGAAAAAATGGTCCCAGGCTATTCCTTATTATCAACAGGCGATCGCTTTGAAGCCCAACTTTGCAGGGGCTTATCGCAATTTAGCTAAAGCTTGGACTCAGGTAGGGAAGTCTGCCGAGGCTGCGGACTGTTGGTATCAGGCATATAGTTTGGAACCCCAGCAGGTAAGCGCAAAGCAATATTTTAATTTAGGTAATAGTTTGTATCGTCTGGGGCAACTGAGTCAGGCTGTATGGTGTTATGGCAAGGCGATCGAGTTAAATCCAAATTATGCTGCTGCTTATCATAATTTGGGCTCTGCCCTCAAGCGTCAAGGGAAGTTGGAGCGATCGGCTTTCTATTATCAAAAAGCTGAAGAACTTAATGGGGGGCCCCTGGTATCCAAAAAGAAGAAAGTACCAGCTAAGACTAACGAACCAGAGCAAAAAGCTGACTCGAACGGTAGCAGTAAGGTTAAGGTCAATCCAGAGGACGTTTTAACTTCATCTGTAAAAACTAACAGGCAAGATGCCTATTCTACGAGGCCCGTCGAGGTTGGGGCCGAAAATAATGAGAGTTTATTAGAGAAGGCCAGGGGTTGTTTGAGGCAGAAGCAGTTTGAGGAGGCGATCGCTGCTGGAGAGTTGGCGATAAAAATTGAACCCCAGGCAGAGGCTTATCTAATAATGGGGCAAGCTTGGCAGGAGATGGATAGGCCAGAGGAAGCTATTGGTTGTTACGAGAAGGCGATCGAGTTAAACCAAGATTTGAGGGATGGTTATCAAGGTTTGGTTTGGGCTTTGCAACAAGTGGGGAAAGTTGAAGAAGCAGAAGAGTTATCTTACAAAGCTTTAATCCAGCATCCCAATTGGTTTACTGCTGAGGAGTTTTGCACTTTGGCTAAAGGTTACTTAGCGGAAGGGAAAACAGAAAAAAGCGTCGGTTGTTACCGTCAGGCCATTCAATTAAACTCCCAGTTGTGGGAAGCCTATTATGGTTTGGGGCAAATATCTAGTTCTCAAAAGCAGTGGGAGGAAGCAGTTGGTTATTATCGCCAGGCAGTGGAGTTGAATAATCAGTCAATTGGCGGTTATTATGGTTTGGGGCAAGGTTTGGCAGAGAAAGGGGAGTGGCAAGAGGCGATCGCTTGTTATAGGAAAGTAATAGAGTTAGATGGGAATTTGGGCGAACGTCATCCAGAGGAAGAGATAGAAATGTGGGAAGTTTACAATCGTTTGGGGGATGCTTTGCAAGAAGTAGATCGGATAGAGGAGGCAGTGGAGGCATATCGGAAGGCTATCGATTTAGCAGAGAATTACTCCTAATTATCCTTTTCCGAATGCTTTGCCCTCGCCCACGTCTAATTGACCGAATAATTAATAATTAAAAATCCCATCCTTGAAAAGAGAAATAAAAACTTTCTTTTTCTCCCCATGTCGTGCTGGAGTTGCTTTCTCCAAGAGATTCTCCGGATAAAACTGAGGCGAAGATGAGAGAATATATTGAAAACGCGACCCAATTGGATTAGTCCATCGATAGAAAGGAACGACAACTAGAAGTTCGTCGCCCCAGTGGGAAGGAGGAAAGATTGGACGGTCGTGGGCATCCCAAGAGGGTGTGTTGCCTGGATTGGTGCTGGATTTAAGAGCAATTTGGTAAATTTGATGGTAGCCAAGTAATTAAAATGGACAATAAC
>CALKCV010000389.1 GCA_938083405.1 uncultured Microcoleaceae cyanobacterium
TTTTAACTTTTGTTTCAAAAAAAGAATTAATTATGCAGTTACCAACTCCGGTTGGGGCTGAGGGCGCTTGCTATTGCGGATATCAGAGATAGCTTGGGCATAATCCGACGCCTTAAAGACTGCAGAACCTGCCACAATAGCATTAGCTCCTGCTTCCAAAACCTGCCAAGCATTATTACCCTTAACGCCGCCATCCACTTCGATCCAAGGGTCTAGGCCGCGATCGTCGCAGGTTTGACGTAACTTACGGATTTTCTCAACTGCAGAAGGAATAAAGCTTTGACCCCCAAAACCGGGGTTAACGCTCATAATCAGAATCAAATCGCACACATCCAGGACGTAATCCAGCAACTCCAAAGGAGTAGAAGGATTGAGAACCACCCCTGATTTTTTGCCCAATTCGCGAATTTGGCAGAGAGTCCGATGTAGGTGTGGAGAGGCATTATGTTCGGCATGAACTGATATAATATCAGCGCCCGCCTTAGCGAAGTCTTCGACATACTTCTCCGGTTCCACAATCATCAAGTGGACGTCAAGAGGCTTGCTAGTAACAGGGCGAATCGCTTCTACCACCAGAGGTCCAATGGTAATATTAGGAACGAAACGGCCATCCATTACATCAACGTGGATCCAATCTGCCCCGGCTTCGTCCACGGCGCGAATCTCATCGCCAAGACGGCTAAAGTCTGCTGACAAAATCGAGGGGGAAATAACAACGGGTTTACTGCTATTGGTCATGGCTTAAATTGTTCTCCTGGGTGGCTAGCTATATCCTGCCATCTTAACATTAATTTTAGAATTGAAACTAATAAAAGGTGTTAAGCAATCCTAATCCTCAAAGAAATAAAAGTAATGAAGAATAGCGAACCCCTTGAAAATCGGGATATCGAACGTTTGGAGTTGTTTGTATTACTAACTCCTGTAGTAGGTTTTTTTCCGGCTTTGTGGACTCTCTATCGCCGTAAAGGTCGGCCAGAAGAGCAAGCGGCAAGCAGATTAGCTGTTACTCTTGCCTTGACCTGGGTGTTGGGGACTATTTTATTACAGGCAGGGAGCAACGTTGAAGAAATTGGTCGGCTACCCTTGCTGTTAACTACTAGCCTCTTTAGCACCAGTTACTTTATAGTTAGTCTGGCTTTAATGGTTCGCATTTGGAAGCGTCAGCCTTTATGGTTGCCGGGAATTAGTCAGGTTGCAGAAAAATTGCTAGGCAAGCATTTATCGTAAGCAATTATTTTTGAAATTATTAATTAAGCGTGTGAGGGAACCAGTGTCAGTAGAGAAAATCTCAATTAAACAATCTAGTAAAAAACGGCGATCGCAACCTAAGCGCCGAAAAATGTCCCAGTTTAGCCCCGGACGTTGGCTGGGATTGGGATTAGGTTTAACTGGGGTGGCAATGATATCGGCCACGGCGGGAGCGTTATTAGCAGTATCCCTTTCCAGTACCCCCCTAATGCAGCAAAAGCTAAGTCCAGAAGAAGCCGCTGTATTTTCTCAGCAGGATTTAGCTAATACTAATCTTCGCCTACCAGAACTAACTCGCCCTGTCAATATTTTGGTTCTGGGAGTGAAGGTCATCACCTCAGATTTGACCGAAGAGGATGAAGATTATCCTCTACTTAAAGAAGACCCAGGATATCACGCTCTGGTTAATTCTTTTAAGGGGCTCTCCGACACCATGCTGTTGATCAGGTTTAGCCCCGAAGATAAAAAATTAACTCTGCTTTCTATCCCCAGAGATACCCGCACTTATGTCGAAGAGCGAGGAATTACCAAAATCAATGCAGCGAATTTCCATGGAGGGCCAGCAGGCAGCGCCAAAGCGGTTAGCGAACTTCTGGGGGGCGTAGGTATAGATCGCTACCTCCGACTGAACGTTCAAGGAGTAGAGAAATTAATCGATGCGGTGGGAGGAGTGACTGTTTACGTTCCCAAAGATATGAAATACCAGGACGACAGCCAGCACCTCTATATCAATCTCGAAGAGGGCGAACAACACTTAGATGGAGAGCAGGCCTTACAATTTCTTAGATTTCGCAAGGATAATTTAGGAGATATTGGCAGGGTGCAGCGACAGCAAACGCTGATGCGGGCGTTTATGGAGCAAACAGTTAATCTGAAAACTATGGGAAAATTGCCGAATATTTTGTCGGTCATTCAGTCTCATATCGATACAAATTTGAGTATTGAAGAGTTAATTGCTTTGGTAGGTTTTGCCAGCAAGCTCGATCGCCCTAATGTGGAGATGTTGATGGTGCCGGGGCAGTTTAGCGACCCGAAAAAATATAAGGCGAGTTATTGGTTGCCAGACCTAGACCGTCTGGATGCTATTATTGCCGATCGCTTTGATTATGGTTTTAAACCTTGGATGTACCAGGATGTAGAGCCAGTTTATCAAAAAATTTCTATTCAAGACAGCAACGATGATTGGGAAGCTGTGGACGATTTGATTAGAAGTTTGAACGCGGAAGGTTATTGGAACGTTCGAGATTATAAACCTTGGACGGAACCTTTGGAAGTTACAAAAATTGTGGCTCAATATGGAGATATTAAGG
>CALKCV010000390.1 GCA_938083405.1 uncultured Microcoleaceae cyanobacterium
GAAACGAAAGATGACATCTTCTAGATTCGCTCCTTGCAAGTTAGCCTTTGTTAAGTTAACATACTTCAAATTAGCTCCTTGCAAGTTAGCTCCCTTTAAATTAGCATTTTTCAAATCTGACCCTTCCAAATCCGATAGCTCTAAATTTGCACCACTGAAGTCGATATTACTCAGGTTAAGACCGCTCAATTTTGTTCCTTCTAAGTTAGTGTTGCTCAAATTGACTCCTGGTGCAATCAAAATAGCATCGTTAGCAATCTCGCCAGATAAACCTGTTTCATTTGTGTATAAAGCTTGGCAAAACACTGTTTCCCTTAAGTTGGCATTATCCAATCTAGAACAAATCAAATTAGTTTTACTTAAGTTCGCCCCACTGAAATTGATGCTATTTTCAGCCGCTACGTTTAGGTAGGCTCCTGTTAAGTCCGATCCTTGAAAGTCAGCCATGCAAACGTAAAATTCAGAAAGAATCGCTTCCTTAAGATCGGCTTCACTCAAATCAACACTAGCCTCATCGGTTCCACATTGACTGAAGTAAGCACCAGTGAGGTTAGCTTTTGTGAAAATTGTCTCGTCTAAAAGGCATTCAAACAATTGAAGTTTACTCAGATTAGCTTCTGTTAGGTTAGCACCTCTCATCCAGCCTGCAATGATACTACCGCTGAGGTTAGCTTTTATTAAGTAAGTGTTAATCAATTTGACACTTTCTAGGTTAGTCTCTACTAAACTTGCTTCTGTCAAGCAAGAGTGACTTAGGTTTATTCGCCGACACTTGGCTTTATTTAAGTTAGCCCCAGTTAAATTGGCATGGCTGAAATCGGCATATTGAAGATCGGCTCCTTCTAAATCGATGTTACTCAAGTCAAGCCCAGTAAAATCGCGTTCTCCGGCATCGTAGCGTTGGAGCAATTCTTCTGCGTTCATAGATGTTTGTCCAATATCGTTTTTAACCCACAATTATAACGCGAATCTATCCAACGCCTCAAGAAATTTTTTCCCTGTTTGCGATCGCTCCCAAACAAACTTCCAACTATAGGATGCGTTTGCCCTATCCATCGCCCCAACAAATCCACCATCAAATCCGCCCCCACTCAAAAACCATTCCCTACTTCTGAGTAAAAGTCCAGACCCCGTTCCAATTTTCCGGCATTCCTTCTGCTATTAAATATTGAATCCTTTCCACATAAAGTTTCGCAGTTTTATCCTCAACATTCGCCGCCAATACCTTCTCAAAATAAGACTGCGCCGCCACCAACTCTCCCAAACGATAATACTCCAATCCCAACTCAAAATCTGCCAAAGTTTTTAACTTTAAATCCCGCAATTCTTCAGTTTCTCCATCCAGCACTTCATAAACAGCGATCGCCTCATTTCTTCCCTTAACAATTACCCTATCTAAAAACCGAAAATGGTATTTATCTGGTTCCTTCAATCCCTGAAAAGCCAATTCGGAAATCAAAATAGAAACCCCATAAAACTTAGTCAAACCTTCCAAACGCGCCGTTAAATTCACGTTATCGGAAAGCGCGTCTCCACCCATCCGACGGTCTTCTCCCACAATACCCACCATCATATTACCCAAATGAATCCCAATTCCCACCTTAATCGGAAGCGAATTTTCCGCTTCTAAAACTCGATTGTATTCCCGCAACTTCTTCAATTTACCGACAGCAGCTTCCACCGCATCATCCACACTCTCGGGAAATACCGCCATAATTCCATCTCCCAAAAACTTAATAATTAAACCGTGACGACCGCGTATTTCTGGAGAAACAATTTGTAAATAATTATTAACAAAAGCAAATATTTCCTGGGGAGTCATTTTCTCGGAACGAGAAGTAAAAGAGCGAATATCCGAAAAGAAAATAGCCATTTCCTTACTCGCGCGATCGCCTAATTTAACATCCAAAATACTCTCCTTATCCAGCAACTTCAAATAATCTTCCGGCACAAAACGCCCGTAAGCATTAGTAATCTTAGAAAGCTTAATATGAGTCTTAATCCGAGTTAACAACTCGTCCTTAGCAAAAGGTTTAGTCAAATAGTCGTTAGCGCCAAACTCAAAACCCGCAACCAAATCTGCCACCTGGTTTTTCGCAGTCAACATCAAAATCGGCAAATGTTCCGCCGGATGCCTTTCCCGGACCTTAGCGCAAACCTCGTAACCAGACATATTCGGCATCATCACATCCAATAAAATCAAATCGAAATCTGCCTCTCCATCCAAAGCACTTAAAGCTTCCCTACCGTTCGATGCCTGGGTCACTTTATAATTATTTGCCTTCAAATAGTTGTTCAAAACCTGAATGTTAACCGGTTCGTCATCCACGATCAAAATATGAAAATCGCCATCAGCAGAATTATCCACCAACGCCCCATCTACCGAAACTTCCATCTCCCCCTCCAGATAGCGAACAGCGCTAACCGCCATATTCTCGGCGTTATCCGCCACTGGTTCGGAAGAAATAGATAGAGCAAACATAAACCTCGAACCCACCCCCGGAGTAGATCGAACCCAGATATTGCCGCCGTGGAGTTCCACCAACTGCTTAGTAACGGCCAATCCCAAACCCGTACCGCCGTATTTTCTCGCAGTGGAACCTTCCCCTTGCTCGAAAGATTCAAAAATCCGGTCTAATTTGTCTTCTGGGATGCCGATGCCGGTGTCGCAAACGGCGATCTCGATATGCTTCCATTTATCCCTGTTTGCTGTCGAACAATCTTCCTCAACCCCCTCGCAGACTACCCCCGCCGAAATTTCTACGGTGCCCGACTCGGTAAACTTGATGGCATTTCCTATAAGGTTGTAGAGAATCTGTTGCAGGCGGTTTTCGTCCGCGCGGACGGGGGGTAAGTCTGGAGGCACCGCATTGACTAATTCTATATTCTTATTTTTCGCCAATACTCGAACCAAAGTTACTACCACTTCCACCACGCCTCGCAAATCCACCGCTTTCGCCTGCAACTCTAAATTGTGATGTCTGATTTTGGAAAAATCGAGAATATCGTTAACCAGATTGGAAAGACGGCGGGCGCTGGAAACTATCGTCGCCAGATTGCTGCGGGTAGAGGGTTCTAAGTCTTTCGATCCTTCCAACACGAACTCGCCAATACCGATGATGCCGTTGAGGGGGGTTCGCAACTCGTGGGAGGTGTTGGCGAGGAATTCGTCTTTGAGGCGATCGAATTCTTTTAGCTGTTCGTTTTGCCCTTCTAGGGTTTGGAAGGAGTTTTTTAGCTCGCTTGCCATGCGATCGAAGGACTCTGCCAGTTCCCCCACTTCGTCCCCTCGCCGAAGTTCTACGGTTTTCTCCCAATTGCCTTCGGCGATTTCTTTGGCGGCTGCATTGAGTTGCAATATCGGTTTGGTAATCCAGCGCGCGGTGATAATTCCCACTCCCGTCGCTACCAGCAAAGCGGCAAGACTTAATAAAATCGTGCTGCGAGTGTTGGCATCGATTTGGGCCATGAAGTCTTTTTCTGGCATTACTACTACTGTTAACCAATCGATGCCCCGTCCGTCGCTTAGGGGCATGACTCTGGCGTAGTGCCACTTTCCTTTTATAGGAAAATGAAGTTTTTCGCTTTGCTGGATGCTTGCTAAATTGCCGAAGCGTTCTTGTAAATGTTGGGCGGTGGCGCTGACGGTGCGATTTTCGGCAGCGATCGCCGGCAGGCGAGCTATTTTTCTACTTTTCCCCTCCCCACTAATAATAAACGGTTCGGCAATACGCGAACTAACCACCAAATCCCCCGATCGCTCCATAATAAAACTCTGACCGTTAGGACTGATGTACAAGTCTGTGAGGAAACCAGCGATCCGCATCACCGTCATGTTGATGCACAAAACTCCCCTGAAATTTCCCGTCGAATCAAAAACCGGTCTGACTGCGGACATACCCACGGAAGTATTTTGGCGGGAAAAAAATGGATAAATCGGACTCCAAGTCGGTTTTTGTGCTTCTTTGGCAGCTTTGTACCAGGGACGGGTGCGAGGGTCGTACTCCTTAGCTTTTAAGAGCTTTTGGCGTTGGCCTCCATCGTCGAGGAGGAAAACTTCCCGTATTGGTTCGGTGGCAGCGGTGCGAATTTTGAGATGAAACTCATCATTTTCTCTGTGTTCGACACCGACGAATTCTCCTGCCTCGTTACCGAAAGAAAGATAACTCTCTAAATCTCCTTCTTTCACCACTTGCCAAAAGTACCGTCGCAGGGCTTCAAAATCATCTAGCTTTAAATTGTCACTTTCTACAGCATCGTGAGTGACTCTCAGCACGTTATGAGATTTATCCAGATAGCCGACAACGTGTTGTTCGATGCGAGTACCGATTTCGTCGGTTAACTGGTTCGCCATATTATCGACGCTTTGGCGTCCGTTGCGGAAGGAAAGGTATCCCACCAAACCCACTGCCCCGACGATTTGGAGGACAAAGGGGACCACGAGGACGGTTCTCAAGGGAATTTTCGCAAACATTTTGGCTGGGTTGGGGGAAAAGGATTTAATTAACATCATAGCTATTTAAGTAATTAACAATTAACAATTAACAATTAACAATTAAGTACCCACGCGCAGTTAAGGGTCAATTGCCATTAAGGCAGGCCGGGGGCCCGGCTTAGATGTTTTAACATATCTCTAGGATTTGGGCGGGCGATCGGTTTGTTTTTGGTAAAACTTTACATAACTGGCGATCGCTCTTTTTTAATTGCTCAAAAATTACCTTAATTTTGGCATTTTACTCTTGACAAACAACTTAATTTATGATAATAAAATTAGCGATTGCGCTTCTTTCCTTCTCCGTAACCCAGAAACCGGGTTTTTTAAAAAAACCCGGTTTCTCAGTAGGGTGCGCACCGCGCACCAAGAGAGTTTAGTTGTGCTACAAAGCATTGGGCAACAATAAAGTTTAGTGTCGGTGCGCGGTGCTGCTGGGCCCGACCGCGCGAGCAGGGATGCTCGCACTAGCAAAATTACCCACCAATTAAAGCTAGACGCGCTAGTAGGGTGCGCATCGCGCACCAAGAGTAGTAGTAGTAGGGTGCGCACCGCGCACCAAGAGAGTTTAGTTGTGCTACAAAGCATTGGGCAACAACAAAGTTTAGTGCCGGTGCGCTACAAAGCATTGGGCAACAACAAAGTTTAGTGGCGGTGCGCGGTGCGCACCCTACAGAGTAAAATTGTCGAATTGGCGGGCGATCGGACCGACAAGCTATTGCTGAGGTATAAAAAAGTAAAGTAGGGGTATAAAGACCGTTGCGGGACTCCCAAATCGATGCCATAGTAGATTTAACAAGGGAAAAAACCATAGTAGAGGAGTATAATTTTATGAACTCCCACGATTTACTCATCCAGGAATTGACCGAAGAAGAGCAAAAAGAATTCGATATTTTAGCCAACTACCTCATACCTCGGGGGTGGGAAGAGCAACTTAGTTCGGGTAAATTTGCCAAACTTTTGCAGGGTTATAGTTCCTTTCAAATAGATAAAAACCATGCCGACAGAAAGTTAAAAAAGTTCCAAGAATTAGGACTAATTGAAATTCAAAAAAACTCAACCGCCACCGAGGGCGATCGGGGAAAGCGACTGGCTAATACAATTATTTTAAAATCTTTTGCCTATAAAGGCCCTTTGTTAACCGGAGAAGTGCCCTTAGATTCTATTTTATACATCAAGCGAAATGCCGATGACATTTGCAAGCGAGAATTAACCTTAGAAAAAGAAGTAAAAGAATCCGTTCCTTTTATTAGGGTAAAAGCAGCAAAAGGCATGGGCAAATCGTCGTTATTAGATAGAATAGGTCATTTTTTAGAACGAGAAAAAAAAGAAATAGTAGCCCGCGTAGATTTAGGAACCGACGCTTTTAGCAGCGATGCCTTTACAGACTTAGAAAAACTATTTTATCGCTTTACAGAAGAAGTCGCCACAGCTTTTAGTCAATCCATACCCGGTCTCGAACCGCCAGAGTTACAATTTGCTTGGAACAAATACAAACCAGCGGGAAAAAATTGCACCGATTATCTCCAAGAACATATTTTTAAAAAGAAATCTAAACAACCCAAAACTTTACTAATAGATGGCATAGATTGTATTTTGGGAAAACCAACTCAAACCGATTTTCTCTTAGTATTGAGAACCTGGAACGAAAGAAAAATGAAACTGGTCGATCGCTCTCCTGTTATCTGGCCTAGCGTGGTAATTGCTTACTCCACGGAACCCTATCCCGATGCGAAGTTTAAAGGTTCGCCCTTGCAGAATGTCGGCACTCCTATAGAACTGTCGGAATTCACTTCAGAATCTATTTTAAACTTAGCCAGAATCTATGGTTTGAATTGGGATTTTAGCGAAGTAAATACTTTAATGAAATTAATCGGCGGTCATCCGAGTTTAGTTCAGACGGCGCTTTATCGAGTCAGTCAAACGGATATGACTTTGGAGGAATTGGAAGAAAAAGCGACACAAATTAACGGACCTTTTAGCGATTATTTGCTGAAGGATTTAGAGTTATTACAAGCGCCCAAAAACGAGAAGCTTCGCGCCTGCTTTCAGAAAATTATTAAGGGAGAAAAGTCGAACGATGCCTTTTCTAAATTTCAGCTAGAAAAAAGAGGTTTAATTAGATTAAACGGTAATAGTGAGGGAGCGCGCTGCGAATTGTACGGGCGGTTTTTTCGGGAATATTTGGGTTAAAATAGTTCGATCCCCCCCCCGCCCCCCTTAATAAGGGGGGAGCCGGAGTAGTAGGGTGCGCACCGCGCACCAGTAG
>CALKCV010000391.1 GCA_938083405.1 uncultured Microcoleaceae cyanobacterium
AATTTTCATCTGGGGCTTCTTCTTTCTGTACAGTTCGTCTAAGTACCACCTAGAGTTTTTTAGTCCCTGGCTTGAGCTTACCCAGAAGAGGTATGCTTTAGTTTTTAGCTTAACAGGAAGCAAAAGGCCTAACTTTATTAATGTTACTTTGAATTAATCTAGTTCTGAGGTTTTGTACTATTGTTTCATTTGGCACGCCAGATAGAATATAAGCAATCTAATTCTTAATTCGTGCTTAATTAGAATATATCGAAGCTAAAGATGGGATTGCCTATTTTGTCAAATGCCATCAAGGGATGCCGATGGCAATTCAGGTAACTATAACTCCCATCATCATTAATTGTCAAACAAACAAGTGCGATCGCAATCGCACTTGTTTGTGATTTTGGTCACACTATCTTTAATCTCCAAGGGGTTAAATGGTAATTCGTATTGCCAGAACTTCAGTGCTGAAAAATTCTACAATCGGAAGCACGAAGAGTGGTTGCTACGAACCAAAGGGTGTCATGTTTAAACAACCAAAATTCAAAAATTGTTTTAAAGTAATAACGATAGAATCGGTGGGAGTATTTCTACTCTCAGAAATAGACTATTACGTTTTAACGGGAAAGCTCTACGAATTATTAGCGCCCTTAATAAACGGAGAGAGAACTCCAGAAGAACTGATAGAATTGGCGGAAGGAAAAGCATCGGCGGCGGAAGTATTCTATGCCTTAATGCTGATGGAACAAAAAGGCTACATCGTGGAAAGCGAAGTGCCGATGCCATCGGAAATAGCGAGTTTGTGCGACATATTACAAATAGATAGGCAGCGAGCGAGCGATCGCCTAAAAACCACCAAAGTAGCAGTACGTTCCTACGGCAAAATCGACCCAAAACCATTTATTTCCCTGCTGGAAAATCAAAGCATCTCAGTCGCAGAAGAAGGAGACATCACCGCAGTCTTAACCGACGACTATTTGCAAGAAGGACTAGATAGTTTTAACCAAAAAGCTTTAGCCGAAAAACGCCCTTGGGTCTTAATAAAACCCATAGGAACGATTATTTGGTTTGGTCCCATATTTTCCCCAGAAACAACGGCCTGTTGGGAATGTTTGGCCCAAAGAGTCCGTTCTAACCGTCCCGTGGAAAGCTTCATCCAAGGCCAACTAAAAATATCCAAACCCCTAATAACAAACCCGCCGACAATTGAGTCCAATTTAAACGCGGGTTTAAACTTAGCAGCAACGGAAATATTGAAATGGGTTCTGCGGGGGGAAAACAAAACCCTAGAAGAAACCCTGGTGACGGTAAATACCAACGGCTTAAAAACCGAAAACCACGCAGTAATAAAACGCCCCCAATGCCCCGTTTGTGGAGAAGAAGAATATAAGAGCAATAGCCCCAAACCGATAATTCTCCAAAGCCAGAAAAAAACCTTTACCAGCGACGGCGGACACCGTTCGAGTACACCACAAGAAACGATCGAGAAATACAACAAACAAGTAAGCCCCCTCACCGGAGTCGTCAGACAATTAAGCCCCCTCAAACAAGAATCTTTTGATAAATTCACCCATTCTTATGTAGCGGGACATAACTTTGCTTCGATGTTCGACAGCCTCTATTTTCTCCGAGAAAACGTGCGGGGAAAAAGCGGCGGCAAAGGTCAAACAGAAATACAAGCCAAAGCAAGCGCCCTGGGAGAAGCGATCGAACGATACTCGGGAGTTTACCAGGGCTACGAAATAAAGAAAAAAGCAACTTACCAAGAACTGGGAGATGTAGCAATTCATCCAAACCGCTGCATGAATTATAGCGAGGAACAATACCGCACCAGGGAAGAGTGGAACGAAAACTGTGACAGCACGTTTCAAAAAGTAGGCGAACCCTTTGAAGAAGATGTCGAAATAGAATGGACTCCCGTTTGGTCCCTGACAAATGAAACCTGGAAATATATACCCACGGCCTACTGCTACTACGGCTATCCAGATATGCCACAAAAATATTGTTGGGCGGACTCTAACGGGGCCGCCGCAGGCAACACCAGAGAAGAAGCAATTTTACAAGGCTTTATGGAAGTGGTGGAGCGAGATTCCGTTTCCATGTGGTGGTACAATCGGATTAGGCGCCCCGGAGTGGATTTAGATAGTTTTGACGTACCGTATTTTAACCAGATAAGGGATTATTACCGCAGTATTAATCGCGAAATTTGGGTGCTGGATGTTACCAGCGATTTTAATATTCCTACTTTTGTGGGGGTTTCTCGGAGGACCGATAGCGAAGTAGAGGATATTATTTACGGTTTGGGCGCCCATTTCGATCCGAAAATAGCGATCGGCAGGGCCTTGACCGAGGTCAATCAGTGTTTGCCTGCGGTAATATCTCAGCAAGAGGATGGGAGTACGAAATACCTTTACGATGACGATTTGGCCATCGATTGGTGGAAGCGGGCTAAATTAGAAGAGCAGTCTTATTTGCAGCCTGCCGAGGGCCATATTAAGGTACGTTCGGATTATCCGAAATTAGCGACGGACGATATTCGCGACGATGTAATTAAGTCCGTGGAAATAGCAAAGTCTGTGGGTTTGGAAACTTTGGTATTAGACCAAACTCGCCCGGATATAGGCTTAAGCGTGGTTAAGGTTTTTATCCCGCAAACGCGCATTTTTTGGAAACGGCACGCACCTGGCAGGTTGTACGACGTGCCGGTAAAATTGGGTTGGTTGCCGGCACCCCTCCAGGAAAGCGAACTCAATCCTTTTTTGATATTTTTCTAAGGCCGTTCCGGGACATTGGAGAAACCGGATTTTTGGGAAAAACCCGGTTTCTAGAAGGTAGAAAAGTAGGTTGTGCGGACCTCCGTGGAACCCAACACCTTTGATTTCGGTTCGCTACGCCCGACCAACAAGATGCTACTAGAAAAGTAGATGTTGGGTTATGTTTCACTCCACCCAACCTACAAAAAAATGGCGGGAGCAACTAGGGTGCCGGGCGCGCATCTTACAAAACAGCTAACTTCTGAGGAAACGAACCATGCTTAAAGAATATAAAATAATAGATGCCGACTCTCATGTAACCGAACCACCGTCGATGTGGGCAGAATATATCGAACCTGAGTTTAAAAGTCGGGCCCCTTATGTTGACGTGGGAGTGATGGGAGAAGATGGAGTTGTTAAACTCGATTTCCTCTCCCCACCGACAAAAAATCTAAAAGTAGATGGGGAGAAGATTTATCATAAAATCTCGGATGAGGTCTGGATGGAGGGCATTAAGCTGGCTATCCTCGGTGCCCAGGAGAAAAAAGAACAGATAGTAACGGGGGCGGACCCAGAGTCTCACGTTCTGGCAATGGAGAAAATGGGAGTCGATATTGGGTTTCTCTATCCGACGGTGGGGTTGTGGATGTTGGCGATAGATTCGATGGATGGTAAGCTGGCAGGTGCTTTGGTTCGCGCTTATAATAACTGGTTGCGGGATTTTTGCAGTTACGACACCCAGAAATTGCGGGGGGCGGGGGCCATTAATTTGCACGAACCGGCGGAAATGGTGCCGGAGTTGCGTCGGATCGCCGAGTTTGGTTGGAGGGCGGTGTTTCTACGACCTAATCTGGTGAAGGGGCGATCGCTTTCTGACCCTGCTTACGAAGAGTTTTGGACCGAGTGCGAGCGTTTGGATATTGCTATAAGCTTGCACGAGGGCACCCACAGCCGACTGCCGACGACGGGTTACGATCGCTTTAATAGTCGCTTTGGGATGCACGCTTGCTCTCACCCGATGGAACAGATGATGGCTTTGTTGGCTTTAATTGAGGGCGGAGTTTTGGAAAGACACCCAAATTTGCGCGTAGCGTTTTTGGAGTCCGGTTGCGGTTGGTTGCCTTATTGGTTGTGGCGCATGGACGAGGCGGAGTACAAGCATTTGGCTTGGGAAGTTAAGGATAACGTGAAAATGAAGCCTTCGGAATATTTCCGCCGCCAGTGTTTTATCGCGGTGGAACCAGACGAGCCTTATTTGGAGAAGATAATCGATTATATTGGAGAGGATAATTTGATTTTGGGTTCGGATTATCCGCACATAGATTTCGACCCGGAGATTATGAACGAGGCAGTGGGTTTGGGCGATCGCTTGCCGCGCAGTACGGTCCAAAAGATGTTGTGGGATAATCCGAAACGCTTTTACGGAATATAGCAATTAATAATTAATAATTAACAATTAACAAGGAATGAGGATTTAATAACCTGTCTAACTTAGATCGAATGCTCCGGCTGACAAGACTTAATTGCTTCTCGGACGAGCATCTTATTAAATCCTCGTTCCCAATTTTTAATCGTCTCACCCACAAACATCCGCTCCTAATTAACCTTTTTTTATCGCTGAAATCCCAATTGTTAATTGTTAATTATTAATTGTTAATTGGTAAAACAGGTATCCTGCTTGTTATCCACTTAATTACTAACTGTAAAAAAAATGTCGTTTGTTCTTTCTTTTAAAAAAGGCGTGTCTCTGGAGGGAGGAGATGGGGGCGATCGCTCCGATATATTTCCTAACTCTTCTAATTTACCTCTCAAGCAACTTTCCCCTGGTTTGAGGGCTGCTTTTCTA
>CALKCV010000392.1 GCA_938083405.1 uncultured Microcoleaceae cyanobacterium
ATAAACGGATAAAACGCCCCTATCTGGGTCCAACGGACCAACAACTCCCCATTACAATCCCCAAAAAAACCGCCGATATCGCTCCCCACAAAAGCAACCCCCGACAGCCCCAAATTGCACAACATCGGCAAAGACATCTCCAAATGCTCCCAGGAAGACTGATTGTCCCCCGTCCAACCCGCCGACCAACGCTGCATCCCCGCAAAACCAGATCGCGTCAGCACGAAAAATCGCTCCTGGGGCAGCAATTTCTCCAACCCCTCATAAGACGCCCGCGCCATCATCGAACCGTAGAGGTTATGCACTTCTGCATGAGTCGCCCTTTCTTCTGGCGGTCCTTGGGGAGAGTCGAGGGGGAAAGAGATTTTTACTCCTTCGCCGAAAGGGCGATCGTCCAGGGCCGGTTCGTTCATATCGTTCCAAATGCCGCGAACCCCAAAATCGATTAAATCTTGATGTTTGCTGCCCCACCACCGCCGCACTTGCGGGTCTAGGAAATCTGGAAAAACGGCCTTATCCGGCCAGACATAACCCGCAACCAAGTCACCACCGGCATCCCGGACGAAACAGTCTTTCGCCATGCCTTCGGAAAAAATCGGATTTGGCAGGGAGTTTTCGTATTTGTAGCGACCTTGGCGCTCGAATTCTGGCTCGTATTTGACCCCCGGATCGATAATAGCGACGGCTTTAAATCCTTGTTGCTGGAGGTCTCCTAAGAGCTTTTGGGGGTTGGGGAAACGTTGGGGACTCCAGGTAAAAACGCGATAGCCCCGCATATAGTCGATATCCAGGTGAATGACATCGCAAGGAATTCGGCGATCGCGCATTTCCTTAGCTATCCGCCGCACCCAATCTTCGTTTTCATAACTCCAGCGACTCTGGTGGTAGCCAAGAGCCCACTTCGGCGGCATCGGCATCCGGCCGGTTAGTTCCGTATAAGTTTCGAGGATAGCTGCCGGTTCCGGTCCGTAAATAATATAATAGTCTAACTCGCCGTCCCGGCTTTCCATTCGCAAAATATTAGCCTCGTCGGCACCGACATCGAACTTGCTCTCGAAAGTTGTATTGAGGAAAATGCCGTAAGCCAAACCCGGACGAAGGGAGATATAGAAAGGAATGGCTTTATAGAGATTGTCGGTCGAGGACTGATAGTGGTAAGCATCCACAGTCCAGTTAGTCGATCGCTTCCCCCGTCGTTCTAACAAACTGGTGCGCTCTCCGAAACCGTAAAAATGCTCCTCCGGTTCGATCCGCTTCCAGCAGACAGGGCCGTTGTAGGTAGTTTTGCGGCTTATGGGTTCCCCGTCCCCTGCGAAGGGATTGCCATCTAGGTCGAAGCATTGGAGTCTCGAAGTTTTGCGCTCCACCGCAGCCCGCATCCGTTCCGTTGAAATTTCTATACTCTCTGCAGTTTCTTCTATTTGGAACGATACCTGCGGCCATTCGCTATCGTCTCGCGCCACCGCCCAAGAGCGACGGGGTTGAAAATTTCCCGTGGGGGAATGTCGAACTCGGAGGAGGTTCGGGGCTAAGATGCTCAGGGCGATCGCTCCTTCTTCTAGTTGGAAGTGGATGGAGCGATCGCCCTGAGCCACCGATCCTACCGCACCCCGGATTAAATAATCGTTCATTAGCTATTCTTAATTTTTGCGTCACCGAGAATAAGTAGTCGTGCATGCGAGATTTTCGTTCAAAAATTGCGGACGACACCTGTATTAAGGCTCAAGGAGCCACCCAGACGACGAACGTCCAACAATTATTAATTATTAATTATTAATTATTAATTACTTAGCATACAGTTTAACCCCGGTTTTTGGCAATGTTTTCCCTTGACTTTATGAATCCTTTTTTACCTATCTAACTTTTCTTAGCTCAAACTTAGCTGACGCCATCCTTATAATTAGTAGTACTTCTAAAATGTCAGCTTGAAGGAGTTTCTTGTTACTATCTGACTCCGGTAGGGCACTTTTGCTTTTTTTTATGTATATAACTGACAAATCGATGACGTCAACTTCTAATCGTCGTCTTAAGCGTGGAAATTGGTTTTATGCACCGACTTTTCCAAGTCCATCCTTTGTTTGGCCTTGTTCAAAAAATAACCGCTCATCATCGCCGAGCCCAACATTTGGCCCAAAGCTTCCCGACTGGTAGTAATTTTTACATCAAAATGCTCTGGAGGTAGGTTTCCCAACATTGCCGCCAGGTTATGTTCCATTAACTGAGCCACTTCCGGCGTTGGTTGGGACAGTTTCTCAATTATTTCTGGGTTCATAGATTGGACATATTCCCACAGCAAGTTGTCCCCGGAGGACTCGCTCTCGAACTCAAATTGACTGGGATTTTGTCTCTGATTCATTAGAAATCTCCTGCACTTGCTAGAGTGGTTTAGCATCTATGTTAATATTTTAGCAAAAGACTTCTTCAATTTCAGGAAAGCGCGAATATACGCAGAGCCGTTTTTTTCAATTAGTCTAGTTTTCTTGCCGTGGTTAGGCGATGGAAAAGATAGTTCGCGCTCTTTTTGTTATCGATCGCCGATTACTTCAAGCCAGAAATCTAATATACTTTCCGCAATACCCTTAGCCGCCAAATAAGGAACCCCATTCCCAATAGTTTTAAACATATTGCTCAAAGTCATATTCTCCGGCAGAGCAAATTCCCTCGGCAAAGACTGAATGGCTAATGCCTCCGCAGCCGACAGGCGACGAACCTTATAAGGATGTAAGTGAACCTCATTATTGCCATAACAAGCAGTGGGAGAATATCGCCAGCGATGCAGCCTTTTATAAGATTTTTTAGAATCATCTCCCTCCGCCACCGTCTGCATTTTGATTTTACCCGCCCTCGGTTGGAAATAGTGTCGGGCATTTGGATGATTTTCCACCTCATTTTTTCTGAACCAATATTCCACCGTTAATTCTTCGGGGATATTATTAGGAAAGTCTATTTCGGAGTTTTCTCGAAAAGGATTTGTAGTCGGCCACGGGTAAGAAAAAACTTCTTTTTCCCGATAAGATATATGTTTTTTCCAAGGAAATATTCCTTCGGGTATTGTCGGACCAGAAAATTTATCAAAACCTTTGTTCGTCAATAAATAAAATTTAAAACCAATTAAAATAATCCTCTCTCTATCCTGGGGAACTTTATAAGCGATCGCGTTTATCAACTTCTCTGTCATTAAATAACCACCCTCATAAAGGTTATTCTTCATTTCCTCATAAAACTGTCGATGTTTTTTAGTTGACCACAAACCCTTAACATTTTCAAACACAAAAAAATCCGGTTGTTGCTGACGAACTAACTCTATATAAGCACCGGATAATTTACCTTTATCTCCTGCTTTTCCCCGATTTTTTCCCCCTACAGAAAAATCCGGGCAAGGCGGTCCTCCGATAAATCCGATTAAATCGGAAGTTTGGCGAGCATTGGCGATGACATCTTGTAAATAGGTTTTTCGATCGGCGGTGAAATTAACTATATTTTCTTGAGAGTAACCGTATTCTGGTTCGGGTTTGTTGAAAACTTCTCTGGAGTAACGATAAGCCGCCATAAATGGGGCATAAACTTCGTTGACAAAAGCGATCTTAAAACCGCTATTTTCAAAGCCTAAGTCTAGGAAACCAGAGCCGGAGAAAAAAGAAAATACTTTAATTTTTTTAGTCATTTTAATAAAGCATTCAGGCGATAAATCTGTACTATCTCAGAAACCAGGTTTTTACAAAAAAACCTGGTTTCGATTTGCGGCTCTCTAGGCGATCGCCACTTCGTATTGCAAAACCAACATTTCATCGGCATTTAAAATCGCCATTGCATATTCGCAACCTTTATTATCGGAAAATTAAACCACATATTTGCTCAACTCGCCATTCCCATAAACTTCGATCGCAGTGCCTACAAGTCCTACTGGTAAAGCGATCGTAGATTCATATTCGGGCTCGACTAAAGTTAATCTTTCAGCAGCAATTGACTTAAGAGTAGCAAGGGTATCTAAAGTTTCAATTTTGTTCGTATTATCAAATCCAAATGTCATCCTCCATTAATAATCGCCCTTCCACTCGTTCGTATTCATCCTCACCCAACCAAAGTTCTGCCTCCTCATAACTCGAACAAGCAAAAACAATTTCATATCCTTCCTTCGGGTCAAAAATACAAAAATTATCCTCATCGTCGCCCAGTAACATTAAAACATAAGGCGGCTTTGCAGTAGGATCTACCCAAATTTCTGTAAACCGCCAATTATCTGCTAGGTTGCCTGCGTGGGATAACATGATTTTAATCTGCTATTTTCCCCTTATCATTATAAACCAGAGCCAAAAAACTCGGTTCCTCAAACAAGAAACCGAGCATAAAATTAGACGCTCTCTGGGGGCAAACTAAACGGACATGACAATTTCCGCTTTTTATCGAAATTAAACGCCCGTTTAGTTTGCCCCTACATATCTATTTTTGCGGCAAAATTAAACCTTTGCCTCTTCCTTGACCAACTTATCCCAACCCAAATCTTTGAGATTATTATTGCGGCGCAGCGGGCGAGTCACCAACTCCAGAATATCCCGAGCATTAGTAAACCCGTGAGTCTGAGCAAAAGTAAACTCAACCGACCACTTAGTATTAATACCACGCGCCTCCAAAGGATTAGCATGAGCCATACCAGTAATCACCAAATCCGGTTTCAAATCATAAATCCGTTGAATCTGATTGTAATTATCAGGCTTCTCAATAATCCTCGGCAGCGACACTCCCATCTCCCGGCAGGTCTTCTCCAACAACTCTAACTCCGCCTTTTGGTAGCGCTTATCCATATAAGGAATGCCAATCTCGGGACAAGTCATACCGCAACGAATCAAGAAACGCGCCAGAGAAACCTCCAGCAAATTATCTCCCATAAAGAAAACCGACTTGCCGCGAATTAACTGGAGATAATCCTCCAAATTCTGCCAAATTTGCGCCTCGCGCTCTTCTAAACCTTTGGGCTCGATACCGAACACCGAGCAAATTTTCTCGATCCAAGCGCGAGTGCCGTCAGGACCGATGGGGAAGGGCGCGCCAATTAACTTACACTTGCGGCGGCGCATTAAAGTAGTAGCAGTGCGGCTTAAAAAGGGATTGACCCCCGTTACATAATATCCCTCCTGGATTATCGGCAATTCGGTATAACGCTTCGCCGGCAACCAACCGGAAACCTTAATCCCCTGCTTCTTCAATTCCAGACTTAACTGAGTCACCACCGGATCCGGCAGAGAACCAAACAGTACCAGTGGAGGATGGTCTTTATATTCCGACTCTTCGGCAGCAACATCTTCTTTTTTGCGACCGAAGCTTAATAGTTTTTGGATGCCGGTACGCTCTTCTTTCTCTTCTTCTGGAGCCTGTGTCGGGCAACGGGCCGCCATTGCTGCCAATACCGTATCTTCTCCTTGAGTGAAGGCGTAGTCTAAACCGTTAGCGCGGGCGACAACAATCGGAATGCCGATCTCAGCCTCCAGTTGCGGTGCCAACCCTTCCAAATCCATCTTAATAATTTCCGTAGTGCAAGTACCGATCCAAACAATAACGCTCGGGTTGCGATCGCGCTTAATCTGGTCGCACAGTCGCTTCAACTCGTTATAATCGTTTAACTGAGCCGAAATATCCCCCTCTTCCAACTCCGCCATCGCATAACGAGGTTCCGCAAAAATCATTACCCCCATCGCGTTTTGCAGAAAATAGCCGCAAGTCTTAGTACCAATTACCAAGAAAAAGCTATCCTCAATTTTTTGATAAAGCCACGCAACGCAGCTTATCGGGCAAAAAGTGTGATAATTACCCGTTTCGCATTCAAAATTTAAAGCTTCTGGTTGTGATTGAGTTGCAGCAGTCATAGATTTAATGTTCTCCTCTTTATTTAATTATTAGTCTGGAAAGTCAAAAACCTTTATTTTTGCTTTTCGCTTTCCCTTGACAAATTTCTCCTTTTATGTATGGAGAAATTTGGGCACGAACGAACCCATACTCGCTCTAACTACCCCCTTTCAGCGGCAGAAGTACCCAAGCAAGTCCGGTTTTTTTTCAATTGTGAGATTAGACTTAAAATCCTGCCGAACAACCAGGACATTATCCTGGAAGTTCTTTAAATCCCAAGTCCTAGATCGTCGTCATCATCCAGGGAATTATCTTTAGGCAAATCCAGAGCCAAATCGTCGAATCCATCCTCTCCCAGGTCATCGAGGTCTAAATCTCCAAGCTCTCCGTCTCCTTCGAGACCGTCCAAATCCATGTCGCCTAAGTCATCTGAGGATAAATCTCCCAATCCATCGTCTTCACCCTCATCCCCTAAATCCAAATCGCCCAATCCATCGGAGGTATCTTCCCCAAAAGGATCTGGTATGTCATCCGGGACGAAATCAGAAGAGCTTTTCCCTTTCTTATCGGTACTGGGTTCTTCCATATCCCCGAGAGCCAGATCGTCGAATCCTTCCGAATCCAATCCCAAATCTAGATCGTCTTCGGCTAAATCTTCCGAATCCAATCCCAAATCTAGATCGTCTTCGGCTAAATCTTCCGAATCCAATCCCAAATCTAGATCGTCTTCGGCTTCCGAATCCAATCCCAAATCTAGATCGTCTTCGGCTTCCGAATCCAATCCCAAATCCAGATCGTCTTCGGCTTCTGGTTCTAATCCCAAAT
>CALKCV010000393.1 GCA_938083405.1 uncultured Microcoleaceae cyanobacterium
TTTAAGTCTCCACCGGAGCGATCGCTCTCTAAAACCATACCACCAACGAAACCCAACAGCAAATTTATATTGTTGTTGGGTTTCGTTTCTCAACCTAATAATTTGGAGAGAATAATATGAGTTTTGCTCATCTGAGAATTAAAAAAATCAGACAAGATAAATCCCAAGTAGAATACCTAGTCGAATCTTTTGACTTTAACGAAGAAAAAGAATGGGAAAAAGTAGGAACATTGGCGATCGATACCGCCCGCTAAAATCTGGAGCGATCTTGCATCCGCAACGCGGGGCGCGATCGCCCTATTATCCCCCCAGAAGTATTTGGTTTGGATGAAACCGAAAGACAACAAATCATTGAATCAATATATCAAGATTGCGGTTGGGGTGCTTGGTCGATGTTAATCCATCATTGGGCAGTATCCTTTATTCAAAAGGAATCGTTTCCCGAATATCATCCCTTATCTTTCTTCCCCCAGCAACAGCAATTGAAGCAGGAAAAATATCCCGCCTCGACTGTTTCTGTTTGAGATCGAGTTAAACGCGGGGTGGGGGATCTGGCAGCTTAAACTTGAGATTAAGAAACCCGGTTTTTATTAAAAACCGGGTTTCTGGGTGTGGTGACGGGTTTCGTTTCCAGGCTTTTACCTTACCTATTAACCTTTTGGTCTTGCTTCAATTCCACCACCATCCTCACTACTATAACAAAAAACCAGGTAGCGCTAAAGATGTAGCGACTGTTCGTAGTAATCGCTAAAGCGATTCATATAGATAAATCGCTTTAGCGATTACTACGAACCTCCCTACTTGCGACCCACTAGCAAAACCCAAATACCATAAAATTACGCGAATTTGCAGTTTAGCTGGCAAAAAGTCTAACTAGAGGAATAGACCCAAACCAACTTACGAGCTAAAATAACAGAAAAACTAACTCTGGAGGAACCATGTCGAACGCTGAAACCAACGCCGATCGCATCGAAGAAAAATATCAAATCTTCGTACCGTTACGCGCCGCGCGCTGGGGTGGGACTCAAACTCTAACTTTGCGCTCGGGCGATACTATTCAATTTCATATTCCCAGTCGGCTGCAAGAAAACTCCCAATTAACAGTTAAAGGAGTAGGCTTGCAAGGTAACGACATTACGGTAATTTGTCACGCTCTCTACGATAGCGCCGAACGAATTGGTGACAAAATTTATACCGAAATCGACGAAACTAAATTCGTCATGGACGAACTGACAAAAGAGCGGTGTAAAGGAATTTACGAATCATTGGAAGATGGTAAATTCGTTGAAGATTTAACAGGATTAGATTTGCTCGATTATGTAGTAGCGTCCTCAAAACTCGACGAAAAAATACGCGATCGCTACTCCATCGCCAGCAACAACTCTCGCTTAACGGGAATCGAAAACGCCATCGCCGCTGGTTTGGAAAAATCTCAATTAGACGAGGAACGCCAAAAAGCGATAAAAGGAACCTACGCCCGCGTCCGCGATGTGGAGCCGGTACCAGATTTTACCGCCCTGACCGATTGTAACGCGATCGTCGTCGCCTCCGATCTTAGCGAAGCCCTCAAACAAACCTACTTAATGGCCAGCGCTAAATCAAAAGCCCTTACCGTTGACTTTCTCATAATTGAAGCGATCGAGGGAAAACAGGGCGGCGCGCAAAAGGATGCATATTTATCCGTTTACCAGAAGGTCCGCGATGGGGAGAAAATATCCGAGGAGGAAGAAGAAACTTTAAAATCCTTAGATGCCTTTATCGAAAATTCCGAGGTCTCGGAAACCAGTAAAACCCTTTATTTAGTAGCGCGAGTTTTGGGAGAAAAAGCCGGTTCGCAAAAAGATCCGCTTCTGGAGGCGATCGAGCAAAGCAACAAACTCACCAGCGAGGAAAAAAATATGTATGCCCTCGCCCGCAGTCTCGCTATGAAGGGCGAAACAGACGAACAAGCGGAGAAAGAAGTTATCCAATACGCCGTAGCGAAGTTCCACGGCGAGTTGAGCGAAGCGGATGGGAAAGCCGAGGAGAAGGAATTTGCAGGATACGCTCGACTGGTGGCCGCGAGATTGTTAGAATGGTTTATCGACAAAGCCGACGTTCCGAAAACTTACAAATACGCCGGCGCGGCCCTGGTGGGGTACGTTGCCGAAGGTAAAGAGTTCGACGGACTGCAGGCCGCTGCGGCTGCATTAGTGCCCACGGCCACTAGCGCTTTGAAGGCTTTGGGGACGGAAGCGGGAACGGGTCTGGCGATCGGTACTTTGTTAAACGGCGCGGCCGCTACTACTGCTAGTTTGGCTGCTGTGGGGAGCGCTTCGGTGACTGCCGGCGGTTTGGGAATGTTGGGCGGTTTGGCGGTCGTTACCGGTGGGGCGGCTTTAATTGGTGCTGCCGGGTTGCTGTCGGTGGCTCTTCTGACCCAAATGGACCGGGGAGATTATCTCAATTTGGGAATTGCGGGCACGATGGGAGTTTTAACCAGCGCCACTGTGGCTCTTGCTGTTTGGACTGGGGCCGGCGCTTTGGGCGTGGCCGGTTCTCTGACTGGGGCCGCTGCTATTAGCTCCACTATAGCTGCTTTAGGCGGGTTGGGAGTTATGACCGGGGGTGCTGCTTTGGTTGCCCTCGGTACCGGGTTTGCCGTCTGGTCGGTTCTCAAGGGCAAGAAGTCGCGGCAAGATCTGTTGAAGGAGTTTGAATGTCGTTCTTATACTTTGACGGAACCGAATGGCGACCCTTTAGTTGCTTTCATTTTAGCTAATTTTCCTAAAAAGTACGAGCGCGAAGATGCTTATCTAGCTCCCGAAATTCCGGCGGATAAGCTTGCTAATGCTTTGTCTAAGTACGGGGTTCTTAGCGTCGGCGAAAAAGTTTTGGGTTTAATAGATACCAGCGGCTTTCACGATGCGAAAGATGGTATTTTGTTTAGCGATCGCCAGCTTATCTGGAGGCCGGCCTATTCATCTTCGGAGTCTGCGGGTTATTCGGAGTTGGACGATGGGAAAATTGGGGAAGTGTCCCAGAAGATGTTGGAGGGCGAGGGCGATAAAGCAGAGTTTGCTAGTTTTTTAACTAAACTTAAAGAACATCTGAAAAAGTAGGCGATGAAATAGATTTCATGCATTCAAGTATTGCTATGGCAATCGGTGCATGAATTATGATAACTTTGGAGCCAGAAACCCGGTTTCTCAAAGAAACCCAGAAACCCGGTTTCTCAAAGAAACCCGGTTTCTTAGATATCGCGATCTACGGGTTGCTATATCTCAGCTAAAATTAAATTATTGTTGGGTTTCGTGCCTCAAGCAAACCTACCAATTTACTACAGAAGGAGACAATTGTTATGAAAGTAGAAATCTGCAATTTAGGTCCGGTTAAAAAAGCAGAAATAGACCTCAAACCTTTAACAGTTTTTATCGGTCAAAATGGAGAGGGAAAAAGCTGGAGTGCTTACGCGATCGCTGCTATTCTTGGAGGCTACAGTTTTCCCGAATACCTCCGAGCATATCTTCAGGGAAAAACTCAACAAAAATATCCCCTTTTAGATGATGTCATTCAGCAGTTTCTCGAAGAAGGGAACGCCAAAATAGATGTAGTTAAATTTGCTAGCGACTGCGCGGAAAGTTATTTCAATGATGTAGCGCGTTTTGCTCCTCAATTGATGGGTAGTTTTATGAAGAGCGATCGCATGAATTTCCAAGATTTACAAATGCGCTTCAATTTAGAGGAATCGAAAACGGAATTAATCCAAAACATTCAAGCAGCTTTGGTGGATAAAAAAATATCTTTTAATCCCCAAACCAAAACTGCTTTACTTAACGCGGTTAAAGAATCTCAGGAAGCCACTTTATATTTTTATTCTTCGGGAGATTTTCGGGAGAAACTTCCAGGGCGATCGGTCAAAGAATTTGTCTGTCAACAAGTTTTTGAAATAATCCATAAAGCTTTCTTTGCCAATACCTATTTTTTTCCCACAGAAAGAACGACTGTTATCAGTTTTCCTCCTGCTGGAGGTGGAGAAATGAAGCCGACGCAGACAACAGAATTGGTGCTAAATGGTATCCCCTTAATCGAACCCGTACAACAGCTATTAAGAGGAATATCGGCCGCTTACCAAAAAAGTTTATACGAACGAAAAGAGCAAATAAAAGAAAAGCCTCAAATAGGCGAATATCTGAAACTAGCGGACTTTTTAGAATCAGACATCCTTCTGGGCAAGTTAGACTTTGAAACCTCTATCAAAAAGGAACTATTATTTCAACCAACAGAAGGAAATATTAAATTAGGAATGCCCGTTGTTTCTTCAATGGTAAAAGAACTTGCTCCTTTAGTTCTTTATTTGCGTTATTTAGCAGAACCAAACGACTTGCTAATAATCGACGAACCGGAAATGAATTTGCATCCCGCCGTCCAAGTCGAAATCGTGGAATTTTTAGGAATCTTAGTTAATGCGGGTTTGAAAGTTTTAATTACCACCCACAGTCCTTACATAGTTGACCAGTTAGTTAATCTGATGAAAGCAGAAAAACATGAAGAACGAGACAAAATAAAAGACTCGTTTTACTTAGAAAAATCTGAGGCTTTTCTCTCTCAAGAACGAGTTTCAGTCTATTTATTTGACCAAGGAGTTACTCGAAATGTTTTAAATGAGGATGGAATCATAGATTGGGATACTTTTCACGCTGTTTTTGAAGATGGTATGCGGCTTTATTCGCAATTGCTGAGTGTGGAGGATTAAGATAAAAAAATGCCATTTGATATATTAATGTTAATGCCTTGTTTGCTGCCCGGTAAAACAAG
>CALKCV010000394.1 GCA_938083405.1 uncultured Microcoleaceae cyanobacterium
TTGTTTGTATGCAGGAGGGTGGGGAGGGTGGGAAGAAAGCCCCAAAAAGTTAAATTTAATCCCAAATTTTGGGCAATAGAATGTCCATAACCCTCTTCTCCCCACACCCCCCACACTTCTCCATCTCCCCACACTCAGTCCCACAGAGTGAATTGTTAAAAACATACCCCTGTGAGGGCGGGGGGGGATCGACAGGGGGACGGATTCAGGATCGTAAACTTACTTCAACGATTCAATAATTCAGGACTTACGCATGAGGAACGAGATCTGGACATCCCCGATTGTGCGCGCGGGAGCAAGCAATGACAGTAATGGGTTTTTTTTGCCTTAGTCCTATAATTGTGATTAGGGACTTGGTGTTTAATAAAATACCAATTGCAACTATGAAGTTAATTGCTGTTGGGTTCCACTACGTTCCACCCAACCTACGATTACTACGATTATCGGTATTTGATTTTTTGTCCAGTGCCTTAGTATCTTCCAGAAGCGTCGCGGCGGGGTGGGGCAAAAACTGAATCCTGGCCATCAAGTCCCAAGAAAAAGACCAAACTCCCCTAAAAAAGCGGCCCAATGAGAAAAAACTACAAATCCGGCGTGGGACACTGTACAATCGGCAGTGTAAAGGATTATTAACGAGTCCCAATCTACCCATCTATGGATTTCTCAACTCTTGTCGCCCAGCTAAACGCGGGCACTATCCTGCCGGAAGGCATAGTCATTATTACCCTCCTAACAGTTCTCATGGGAGACCTGATCGGAGGACGCAGTTCCAGGCAATGGACGCCTTATTTTGCCATTGGAGGTTTGCTGGCGGCCATAGTGGCCCTCTACTTGCAATGGGACGCCAGCAACACCGTCGGTTTTTTGGGCGAGTTTCAGGCCGACGCCCTCAGCATCGTCTTTAGGGGCATCATCGCCCTCTCTGCGGCCGTCACCATCCTGATGTCGATCGCCTATATAGAACAAACCGGCACTGCCTTGGGAGAATTTATCTCTCTCCTACTCACCGCCGCCGTTGGGGGAATGTTCCTCTCCGGTGCCGACGAGTTGGTAACGATCTTTATCGCCCTAGAGACTCTCAGTATTTCTTCTTACCTGCTGACGGGTTATACTAAACGCGACTCCCGTTCCAACGAAGCGGCCTTAAAATATCTTTTAATCGGTGCCGCCAGTTCCGCAGTCTTTCTATACGGCTTATCCTTGCTGTACGGGCTCTCTGGAGGAGAAACAAGATTAGAAGCGATCGCCGCCAATATCGCAGATAGCGGAAGCGGAGCGTCCTTGGCCTTAATCATCGCCCTAGTCTTCGCGATCGCGGGTATCGCCTTCAAGATCTCCGCCGTCCCCTTCCACCAGTGGACCCCCGACGTTTACGAAGGTTCTCCGACTCCAGTAGTCGCCTTCCTCTCCGTCGGTTCCAAAACAGCGGGTTTCGCCCTCGCCATCCGCTTATTACTCACAGTCTTCCCCCTAGTTTCCGAACAGTGGCACTTCGTCTTTACCGCCCTCGCCATCCTCAGCATGGTCTTAGGTAACGTAGTCGCCCTCGCCCAAACCAGCATGAAGCGCATGCTTGCCTACTCCTCCATCGGTCAAGCCGGTTTCGTTATCATCGGTTTGCTCGCAGGCACCCAAGCAGGTTACTCCAGCATGATTTTCTATCTCCTGGTTTATCTATTTATGAACCTCGGCGGTTTCACTTGCATTATTCTCTTCTCCTTGCGAACCGGCACGGACCAAATCAGCGAATATGCCGGCTTGTATCAAAAAGACCCCCTGCTGACTTTAGGACTGAGCGTGTGTTTGCTATCCCTGGGAGGCATCCCGCCCATGGCAGGATTTTTTGGTAAAATTTATCTCTTCTGGGCCGGTTGGCAAGCGGGATTATATGGTTTAGTTTTGGTGGGTTTAATTACCAGCGTCGTTTCCATCTATTACTACATTCGCGTCGTTAAAATGATGGTAGTAAAAGAACCCCAGGAAATGTCAAAAGCTGTTAAAAATTACCCCCCTATTCGCTGGAATCTTCCCGGAATGCGACCTTTGCAAGTAGGGTTAATTCTCTCGGTTATAGCTACATCTTTAGCGGGGATTTTGGGCAATCCTTTGTTTGGCATAGCCAACGATACTATTACTAAAACCCCCTTTTTAGAAGCTTCGATCGCTCCTCTGGTTCCAGTAGAATCCGTTGCTAACAATTCTAATGTCGATGCTCCAGAAATTAATTAGCTTTTTGCTGTAGTAATAAACGTGCCTAAATAATCGCAATTTAGGCGCGTTTATTTTTGACTAATTAATAGCTTAAAATTGAGAATATGCCTAAATTAGTACCATATAAACCTCTGGTATTGCGGTTATTTCACGGACTAAATGCCTTTTTAGCGATCGCCTCTTTGATTACCGGATTTTTAGTTTACGACAGTTGGGACGGTCGCTTTGGCCAGCTCTCTCTAACGGTAAAAAATCGCGCTTTAATCGACATTCACGGTACTTTTGCTTTTTGGCTGTTTTGGGTATTTTTAGCCTTTGCAGTTGTGAATATTAAAATCGGTAAAAGCTATTTAACCAACTCCCAAGATTTAAGCAAACTAAACGTTAAAGTCGGTCAGAATGTTTGGTGGTATCGCCTGCAAAGATTGCTTAATACAACTATTCTTTTAGCGCTAACTTTATCCCTAGCTACCGGGAAAATGCAAGATGAAAACTGGTTGCCCCGGGGAGAAGTCAACCATATCTGGTACTACCTGCATTTAATAGCCTGGCTCGTAACATTAATAGCCCTATCTTGCCATCTATTAATTAGCGCGAAAGTAGGAGGAAAAACTCTATTTTTGTCAATGTTTAACAGCAAATATCGCCCTCAAGACGATCCGAAATTATGGCGGGATAAGATTCGCGCTTGGTTCAAAAATCCCCGCTGGTGAAATGATGATTTTGGGTTAGTTTATAGCAATTATTGAATGTATGAGATACGACCGGAGCGATC
>CALKCV010000395.1 GCA_938083405.1 uncultured Microcoleaceae cyanobacterium
ACTAAAAATTCGGGGCGTACCTAAGCGATCTTTTGGTTTTTTCATTCTTGAGATACACCCTAAAAATCTTTATTATAGCTGATGGCCGCAACTAGAGCAAAAGCGATCGCTCGCTTGGAGGCCAGACCCACACTGGGGACAAAAACGCTTCCCTCCCGTCGCCACTGGACCTCCCATGTCCATAGACATATTGCCCATGCGCATTTGCATCGGGTTCGCGTTCATTTCCATGTTGCCCATTTTCATAGAACCCGGTTCCATCGGTTTCATAGGTTCCATGGGCTTCATGGGTTCCATGGGCTTCATAGGTTCCATCGGCTTCATGGGTTCCATCGGCTTCATGGGAGTCCCTTGAGGCATGGCCTCGGGGGAGACCTGTTGGACGGAGAGTTTTTCTGCATCAGCAAAATCTGGCGTCCCACCCATAAGACTCATGCCTCCTGCCTGTAACTGGATAGAAAATTGGCCCTGTTCCGACTCTATATGCAGGACCATTTTATTGCCAGTCCAATACAAACTCGGTTCCGCCGTCCATTTACCAGTCCCAAAGCTACTGCTGGCCTGTTGCTGCTGGCCTGGCCCGCTACTAGCGAGAGTAACCACGGTCTGGTTTCCCTGATTGTCAATATAAACCTCTTGGCCGCTGCCTAGGTTGCATTTGTAAGCCACGATTTTTAAGCCCAATTTACTCTTCGATCTTTATTTGTATCTTATTTTTGGGGGCGATCGCCTCCAACCCACCCCCATCAACCCCAAAATTTCCAATTTTCTTAATAATTCAATTTGAGGTACCGTGTTAATTTAAACAGAAACTATAACTAAACTTAAACAAAAATTGGTATAAAAAATTACAGTTTACTCTGCCTCCAACCCCAAAATTGATAATTAAGTCAAATTAAAAAGAAAAGAAAACAAAAAAACCGTGCTATTTAATTCTTACGAACCAGGTGAATTCTACGACGAACTTTTCGCCGACAAAAACGAACCTCGCCAAGACGCCAATCTCTTAATAGAAAAAATCAACTCTCTATCCACAGAAGAGCTCCTAATCAGACAAGAAGCTGCCCAAAAAGCAATGATGAAATTAGGAGCAACCTTTAACGTCTATGGCGACAACCGAGGTACGGAAAGAATATTTCCCTTTGATGTCATTCCCCGTATAGTATCTAATTCGGAATGGAATTGGCTAGAAAAGGGATTAAAACAGCGCATTCAGGCATTAAATCTATTTATAGCCGACATCTACGACGAACAAAAAATCGTCAAAGATGGTATAGTTCCCGAAGAGTTAATTAACTCCGCCACTGGTTTTCTCAAACCCTGTATCGGTCTAAAGCCTCCAGGTGGAATTTGGTGTCATATTACAGGTACGGATTTAGTAAGAAATAAAGACGGCAAATGGTACGTTCTCGAAGATAATCTTCGCTGTCCTTCCGGGGTTTCTTACGTTTTAGAAAACAGACGGGTAATGAAAAGTACCTTCCCCCAAATCTTTGCAAAATTGGGAATTAAACCCGTCGATAATTATCCCGGTCATCTCCTAGATACTCTTTTAAATTTAGCACCTTCTCATATTAGAAATCCCAGGGTAGTCGTTCTAACTCCAGGCATCTATAATTCTGCCTATTTTGAACACTCCTTTCTAGCCCGACAAATGGGAGTTGAACTGGTAGAAGGTCGAGATTTAGTAGTGGCAGATGGTTACGTTCAAATGCGAACCACTAAAGGTTTGCAACGAGTCGATGTTATTTACAGGCGCATCGAAGATACCTTTATCGACCCCCTAGCTTTTAACCCAGAATCTCTTTTAGGAGTACCGGGAATAACAGAAGTTTATCGCAACGGTCGAGTTGCTCTGGCGAATGCTTTAGGAACTGGAGTAGCTGATGATAAAGTTATTTATGCTTACGTTCCTAAAATGATTCGTTATTATCTGGACGAAGATCAAATTTTGCCCAACGTTCCTACTTATTTATGTTGGGAAAAACAGCAGTTAGACCACGTTTTGGCTAATTTGGATAAATTGGTAGTAAAAGCTGCTAACGAGGCGGGGGGCTATGGAATGTTAGTAGGGACTCAATCCACTGCGGAACAAAGAGAAGAATTTGCTGAAAAAATTAAGGCAAATCCTCGCAATTATATCGCCCAACCAACTCTATCTTTATCGCGAGTTCCTACTATTTTAGGAGAGGAAATAGATGGATGTCATGTCGATCTACGACCATATATTCTCTACGGCCAAGATATCTACATTCATCCAGGCGGTCTGACTCGGGTGGCGATGAAGAAAGGTTCTTTAGTGGTTAACTCTTCTCAGGGTGGCGGTAGTAAAGACACCTGGGTTTTATCGAGTTAATCGTAGAACAGGCAAGATGCCTGTTCTACGAGGGGAAACAGGCAAGATGCCTGTTCTACGATAACAATTAACAATTAACAAGTTCCCAATTAACAACTAACAATTAACAAGTTCCCAATTAACAAACCATGCTAAGTCGCGTTGCAGATTCTATTTATTGGCTAAACCGTTATGTCGAAAGAGCAGAAAATATTGCTCGCTTTGTCGATGTAAATCAAAATTTACTGTTAGATTCTCCCTCCGGTTTAGCCCAACAATGGCAACCATTAATATTGACGACGGGGGATTTGCCATTGTTTAAAGAACGCTATGGAGAAGTAACAGAAGAAAACGTCATTCAATTCCTAACTTTCGATCGCGAATATCGAAACTCGATTCTTTCCTGTTTGGTCTCTGCTAGGGAAAATGCACGGTCGGTTCGAGAAATAATTTCCTCAGAAATGTGGGAGCAAGTTAATTTTGCTTACATGATGGTAAAAGATGCTGCCAATACAACACTAAATAGGTCTCAATTACCAGAATTTTTTGAGGAAGTCAAAATGGCGGGGCATTTATTTGCTGGCATTATGGATGCTACCATGAGCCATAACGAAGGTTGGCACTTCGGTCAGATAGGTAGGTTGCTGGAGCGAGCGGATAAGACTAGCCGCATTTTAGATGTTAAATATTTTATTCTGCTGCCTTCGATTAAAGATGTGGGAACTCCTCTTGATGAAGTGCAGTGGATGTCTTTATTAAAATCGGCTAGCGCTTATGAAATGTATCGCAAACGCCAACAACATAAAATTACTCCCAATGGAGTAGTAGAATTTTTGATTTTAGATCGAGAATTTCCGCGCTCTATTCAATTTTGTTTGTTACAAGCAGAGCGATCGCTCCATCAAATTACCGGTTCCCCAGTGGGTACTTGGTGCAATTCGGCAGAACGCTCTTTAGGTCGCTTGCGTTCTGAGTTGGATTTTCTAACTATTGAGGAAATTATCGAAATGGGTTTGCACGAATTTCTCGATAACCTCCAAGGAAGAATTAACAACACGGGAGAGAAAGTTTTTGAAACCTTTTTCGCTCTCGAACCTCTCGATGGTTCCTCGGAAAATAGCCAAAGTCAATCCATGGCTGCGATGCTGTAGAACAGGCAAGATGCCTGTTCTGAACTAAGACTCGCCCGTTCTCCATCAACCAATAGGAAGAGCGATCGCAAACTCGGCACCCTCTCCCGGGATGGAAACCACTGTCAGCTTGCCCCCGTGTTTTTCCTCAACGATATTGCGGGCGATGGACAAGCCCAAACCGGTACCTTTACCAACCGCTTTAGTAGTAAACAAGTGGTCGAACAACCTCTGTTGCACTTCCTGGGAAATTCCCGGTCCGTTATCTTTGATGCGAATCTCCACCGCATTTTCCCCAAGCAAAACGCGAGTTCTAAGGGTAATCCGGTTTGGGTTAGTCTCGATCGCGCTATAAGAAAGCCCCGCATTCGACTCCTCCAAAGCATCAACGGCGTTAGAAATTAAATTCATAAACACTTGATTGAGGGGGCCCGGATAGCAAAGCACTTTCGGCAAGTCTGCGTACTCCTTGAGAATCTGAATTTCCGGGCGGGTGCCATTGGCCTTCAGTCGATGCTTAATAATTACCAGAGTGCTGTCGATGCCTTCGTGGATGTCGAACTCTACCTTTTTCTCCGCATCCGATCGCGAAAAAGTCCTCATCGACTTGCTAATATCGGCGATGCGATCGGTCGCCGTTTCCATGGATGAGATCAATTTGGGCAAATCCTCCTTCAAAAAATCTATATCCATGGCCTCTATTTGTGCTTCTAATTCTGGAATTGCTTCGGGATAGTAGCGCTGGTAGAGACGGATCGCCTCGAATAGCTCTTCGACATATTCAGCAATCGGTATGAGATTGCCCGCGATGAAGCCCACCGGATTATTAATTTCGTGAGCGATACCGGCCACTAAATTTCCCAAGGCAGACATTTTTTCGCTTTGCACTAACTGGATTTGTGCCTCTTTTAACTCTTTGAGAGATTTCTGTAGTTCCTCATTAAAAGCTTGCACGTCCTGATAAAGTTTGGCATTTTCCAGAGAAATTGCCGCTTGGGAACACAACAGCTTTAATAGCGCCAATCTTTCCCGGCTAAACGCACCTTTTATCAGATTGTTTTCCAAATAAATAGTAGCGATCGCTTTCCCGCGATTGACCAGGGGCGCGCACAAAATCGATTTTGGTCGATATTGCTGAATGTAAGGATCGGCGGCCAATTTTGGGGAAGCGGTCGCATCGTTTAATACTAAATCTTTTTGAGTAACTGTCACATAATTTAGAGCCGCCATCGGCAAGCGATCGCCAAGGTCGTTTTGAGTTAATTCGCCCATGGGAAACAGTCCTCGATCTTCCCTATATTCCCAAATTTCTTTCGGCCTTTCCTGCCCTATCCGAGCCGCATTTTCTAAAATCAATATCCCTTTTCTCGCACCAACATTTTCTATGATTATTTTCATCAAAGATTCTAATAGCTGTTCGAGGATAATTTCGCTAGAAATTGCTTGGGAAGCCTTGATTACTGTGGGCAAATCTAATAATTGCCAGCCCCCAGATGTCGTAGTAGGAACAGTTATGGTAGCATCCAAAGCAATATTTTGAAGATTTCTCTCTACTACTTTAGAAATAAATTGAGGATAGCGTTTTCCTAACTCTTCAACTTTGGCATTGGCACCCCAGCGAATATAACCATAATAAGACTCTCTCAAATAAAAGCCTCCTATATTCTCTTGGCC
>CALKCV010000396.1 GCA_938083405.1 uncultured Microcoleaceae cyanobacterium
CCATTTATCTACTTCTAAAATATCCTCCAAACAAGGATTTTCTTTATTATCTGCTTTATGCTTTTCGCAGGCAAACTCTATCGCTTTCGGAATTTCTAAAAACTGTATTTTCTCTTCTAAAAACAGCGCCACTGCCTGTTCGTTAGCCGCATTCAACGCCGCCGGCATGGAACCGCCCTCCCGACCGGCAGAATATGCTAATTGCATGCAAGGATATTTCACGTCGTCTGGTTCTTTGAAAGTTAAATTGCCTGCTTTTACTAAATCTAACTGTTCCCAATCCGTATAAATTCTTTCCGGCCAAGATAAAGCGTAAAGCAATGGCAATCGCATATCCGGCCAGCCCAATTGAGCTAAAACAGATGTGTCTTGTAATTCAATTAAAGAGTGAATTATGCTTTGGGGATGAATGACGATATCGATGCGATCGTAATCCAATCCAAATAAATAATGAGCTTCGATAACTTCCAATCCTTTATTCATCATCGTAGCCGAATCTACCGTGATTTTTCGACCCATGGACCAATTAGGATGTTTAATCGCATCTGCTACTTTTACTTCGGCTAATTTTTCCACCGGCCAATCCCGAAAAGCGCCCCCAGATGCAGTTAAAATTATCCGTCGCAAACCGTCTTTTGGTACTCCTTGCAAGCATTGAAAAATTGCTGAATGTTCCGAGTCTGCAGGTAAGAGTTTTACTCCGTGTTTTTCGATCAGGGGATTGACAACCGGACCTCCAGCGATGAGAGTTTCTTTATTAGCTAAAGCAATATCTTTTCCTGCTTCGATAGCGGCAATGGTCGGCAGCAAACCGGCACAACCAACTATCCCCGTTACCACTGCCTGGGAGTCTCCGTATCTGGCAACTTCACTCACCCCCGCTTCCCCTGCCAGCAAGATCGGTGGGGCGTCGAGGTTGGCGATCGCCTCTTTCAATTCCCCTAATTTCGATTCGTCCCCGATGGCGGCGATACTGGGTCGAAATTGACGAATTTGTTGGGCCAACATTTCTGCGTTCCGTCCGGCCGCTAACCCTACTACTCGAAATTTGTCTGGATGATGGGTGACAATATCTAATGTCTGGGTCCCGATGGAACCAGTAGATCCTAAGATGCTAATTGCTTTCATATTTTTTTTAGAATTTTTTTACAATTCAGCGCGCAATTTTTATCTTACGATTTAATGGCATTTAAGGAATGGTTGACAAATAATTCATTCTTTGTTAAGAAGAATCGCGCTTTGCGATTAAGTACCCCTGCAAAATTAATTAGATATACCGAACAGGCGAGACGCCTGTTCTACGAACGAGCTTTGAAAAAAATAAACGACTTCATTCTTCTTCCACCGCCGACTGTAATCTTGATGATGGTGGTGGCAGGGGCAATATTCTTCGCCCTTAGCAACCTGCGACATTCCCTTTTTCACTCCACTGGCTTCGATCTTGGCATTTACGACCAAGTTGTTTATTTAATCGGTCGGGGAAAATCCCCCATATCCTCGTTTTTGGGATACCACCACATGGGCAACCACGCTGCCTGGGCGGTTTATCCTCTGGGGTTGCTTTACAAGATTTACCCCGATGTCCGTTGGTTGTTTCTGGTACAAGCAATTTCTTTGGCCTTGGGGGCTTGGCCGGCTTGGAGTTTGGCCCGCCTGGAGGGGTTAAAACCGAGGTTGGCAGCGGCGATCGCTGGAGTCTATCTCCTCTATCCCACTATTTTTAATGTCAATTTATTCGATTTCCATCCAGAAGTAATGGCTGTCCCTGCCATTTTTGGGGCAATTTTAGCTGCGAAACGGCAACAAGTTCGGTGGTTTTGTTTGGCGATCGCCTGGATATTGGGTTGCAAAGCGGTACTGTCTTTAACTATCCTGGCTATGGGTTTTTGGTTGTGGAAATTTGAAGGGCGAAAAAGATGCGGTTTAATTGCTCTTAGCGCGGGTTTTTTCTGGTTTTTAATCGTTACCCAAGGAATAATTCCTGCTTTCAGCGGTCAAGAAGTTGCTGGAGTGGGGCGCTATAGTTATTTAGGAGATTCGGTTATTGGCATCATTGTTAATATGTTCCTCCTCCCAGAGGCGGTTTTGGGAAAAATATTGTCTTGGGATTCTTTCAAATATTTGTTATTAGTAATTTTACCGGTCATCTGGGGCTTGCTTCCGGGAGGTAAGTTGCCCAAAATTGCTAATTTTATTCCGTCGATCCCTGCCATCCCAACTCTATTTTTAAATATTCTTTCCGATGTCAGCTTTCAACGCAGTTTGGATTATCAGTATTCTCTGCCGATCGTTCCTTTTTTATTATTAACAGTAATTTTGCTCTTGCGGGAGGAACAGCTTAATGGCTCTTCAGAAAAACTGCTGAGAGAGTTAAAATTGCCGAAAGTAAAATGGCAATTATCAATTCCCAACTATCGATCGCCAAAAGCAATAATCCTCTGGTCGGTCTTGGTTTTATTATTGCTGGTTAATTTGAGCGCTTTTTCTGCTGCTAGTAAAAGTCTGGATACTGTGCGGGCAAGTAAAGAGGCGATCGCTACAGTTAAGACCAAAGGTGGAGTTCTCACCGATAATAAATTAGCCCCCCATTTAACCCACCGCGAGACTGTTAAGTTATTAAATCAAACCGACCCGGATAATTTAGAAGAATTTGATTATGTGGTGTTGAATTTACGTCACCCTTGGCCGGATACGGAGGAGGCGGGAATTATTTTAGCGGAAAG
>CALKCV010000397.1 GCA_938083405.1 uncultured Microcoleaceae cyanobacterium
TAATTGTTAATTGTTAATTGATATTACATCCTTTCCAATACCGAAATCCCCAATAAAGACAGACCCAGTTTTAGAGTGCGGGCGACCGAGTGGCACAAAAGCAAGCGAGAAGTTCGCGCTGGTTCCTCAGCTTGGAGTACCGGACAGCACTCGTAAAACTGGTTGTACTTTTGGCTCAACTCGAACAAATACTGACACAAACGGTTGGGCAATAAATCCGCCGCTACCAGAGCCACTATTTCTGGCAACTGTAACAAATGCTTTGCCAGAGCCAACTCCGTCTCCTCGGCTAAGATCGCCTTAGCATCGACACCGAGATTCTCAAAATCGACGCCGCCCTTGCGACTGATGCTCTGAATTCTGGCATAAGCATAGAGCATATAAGGAGCCGTATTGCCTTGCAGGGCGAGCATTTTGTCGAAACTAAAGACATAGCTGCTGGTGCGGTTTTGGCTCAAGTCGGCATATTTAACCGCGCTCAAACCTACTACTTCCGAGGCGCGATCGATAAATTCCTCCGTCTCGCTGCGGTTTTCTTCCTTCAGTCTCGCTTCCAGGTCCGCCCTGGCGCGTTTAACTGCCTCGTCCAATAAATCCCGCAAGCGAACCGTATCGCCAGAACGAGTTTTTAACTTCTTGCCGTCTTCTCCCAAGACCAAACCGAAGGGAACGTGAACCACTTCTACGGTATCGGGGATCCAACCGGCCTTCCTCGCCACCTGCCAGACTTGGGCGAAATGGTTGCCTTGGCCGGCATCGGTGACGTAGATTAAGCGTTTTGCGCCTTCTTTTTCGATGCGCTGGCGGACTGCGGCGAGGTCGGTGGTGGCGTAGTTGTAGCCGCCGTCGGTTTTTTGGACGATGAGGGGGAGTGGTTCGCCGTCTTTGTTGGTGAAGCCTTCGGTAAAGACGCATTGGGCGCCTTGGTTTTCTTCCAGCAAGCCTAATTTGTCTAAATCTTCTACCACTCCGGGCAATTTATCGTTATAGAAAGATTCGCCCCTTTCGGTTAGTTCGATGTCTAGCAAGTCGTAGATTACTTGAAATTCCCGGCGAGATTGTTCGCACAGAAGTTCCCAGGCGCGACGGCTGTCTTCGGCGCCTGCTTGGAGGCGGACCACTTCTTCGCGGGATTTTTCTTTGAAGTCTTGGTCTTCGTCGAAGCGTTTTTTGGCTTTGCGGTAGAAGGCTACTAGGTCTCCTAAGTCTAGGGCGTCGGCGGTGGTGAGGGCTTCGGGGTGGGCTTCGCGGAGGTAGGTTATGAGCATTCCGAATTGAGTGCCCCAGTCGCCGACGTGGTTGAGTCGCAGGACGTCGTTACCTTGGAATTCTAAGACTCGGGCGAGGGAGTCGCCGATGATGGTCGATCGCAAGTGGCCGACGTGCATTTCTTTGGCGATGTTGGGGCTGGAAAAGTCGATCGCTATTTGTTCTGGGTTGGGATTTTTGGGGATGCCCAGTCGTTTGTCGGTGGCGATTGCTTTTAGTCGCTCTTCTACATAGAATTGCGTTAGGGTGAGATTGATAAAGCCCGGCCCAGCTATTTCTGGGGGTTCGCACATATCGCCGACGTCGAGGTTTTCTACTATTTTGGAGGCGATCGCTCTCGGTTTGTTTTTCAGGGTTTTTGCTAGGGACATGGCGTTGTTGCATTGATAGTCCCCAAATTTGGGGTTGCTGGCGGGGACTAATATTGGATCGGTGTCCGCTAGTTCTTCTCCAAAAGCAGCGCTTATGGCTTTGTTAAGTCTAGCTTTTAGTTCGGAAAGAATTGAATTCATTTTCTATTTTAGAATTTAGATTTTAGCTGTTTTTTTAATGCTTAAGAGGCCCACGGTTGTCCTCAATAGACGGTCAGGAGCGTTAATATTGCCTATTTTAATAGGGGATGTGCAGAATTGGTAGCTTTTTTGATGTTATTTTGCTGTAACAGGCAACACATCTATTTGTAAAAGTTTTGTCAAGTTTTTGGAATCGACTACAGATTTTCTTAATAAATGTTAAACTTTTATTAATAAAGACAATTATTTGAGGAGTTTGTGATGTTATCTCAACCAACTTTTGGCGATCGCTCTTTGAACGAATCCTTATATCGGACGTTACTGAGTCGGTTATTTAATTCCGTTAAGGTTTCGACTCGGGGACTTTTGGACCAGTGTTCTTTTGGAATTGCCCCCAATTCTCGGGGAGTAAAAACCTTTTTCATTATCGCCCCCTACTTGCAAATAGCAGATGGACTAATTGAGGAAGTGGATAGTTTGCAAGAGCGAGTAATGGCGCTAATGCCCGGAGTTGGCTTAATCGGCTTATGCGTGAATCCACCGAAGGGCGACGGCTGCGGTGGGAGGGAAGACGCCGAGGCCAATCTTCCATTGTATATGAGTTGTAGGCTGTTCGAGCTACCAGTAGAAGAGTAGCCAAGCCGATTGTGGAAGTCTCTTTGTTTGTTATGTAATTGTTATATAGATACCGTTTTTTTCGTAGTAATCGCTAAAGCGATTTAGATAGATGAATCGCTTTAGCGATTACTACGAACTTGGGTACAAACTTGCAGTATGCTTACCAAGGTAAAACTTCACCGTTAGCGTGCCAAAAAGTACCGGTATTTTGCAAATTCAACTCATCGATTCTCGCGATGAGTCCTTTAGCGGCATCGGCGGGAGGAATGCCGGTAAAATTAGTCATTTTAGTGCTAACCAAACCCGGGTGCAAAATCCCCACGGCAATATGACGCGGTTTGAGGTCGTGGGATAAAGATTTCCCCGCCATGCTGAGGGCAACCTTTGACATTCGATAGCCGTAGGAACCCCCAGAAGTATTGTCATCAATGGAAGCCATGCGACTGGTAACGATCGCTATTTTGCCTCCGTCTTTAATTATTGGGAGTAAAGCATGAGTTATTCGCAGAGTGCCGATCGCGTTGACTTCAAAGAGTCTGCGAATGCCATCAAAATCTAAATTAGATAGATTATTTCTTCCCCAAATTCCGGCATTGTTAATCAAACAATCCAATTTTGTAGTATCGTGTAAGCGGTTTGCGAGTTCGGCAACATTTTTTTCTGAAGCAATATCGATGCCGCTTTCTACCGCAACTCCTAAATTATCTAACTCTTCATTTGACTGGCGGCAAACGGCGATTACTTTTTCACCTCTTGCTTGTAATTGCCGACACAATTCCAGACCGATGCCACCAGTCGCACCCGTGATTAAATATGTTGCCATGTTTGTTTTGAAACACTGTTAGACTGCACAAATATGATAAACTGTTTGGGAGATTATGTCAAGTGCGTGGGTAGGGGCGATCGCTAAGTAATTAATAATTAATAATTGTCGGAAGTTTCGTGACTTGTGGCGATTAAGGGTTAAGAATTGCCCAAACAGCCCTTTTTTTAATCCATCGAAGTCGTTTGGAGGAGTTACAATGACACAAAAAAATCTTGACGAACGGGAATTGTTAGAACTTTTGGAACTAGCCAAAGAAGCCGAACAAGCGGCTAAAGAAATGTGCGAGTTAATTACTGCTAATAATGCTAAATACCAAAGTTGGTACGAAGCTAAAAAAGCTGCAAAATCATAGCCGAAAAAACAATATTAAGAAAAAAAAACTTGTAGGGGTAAAGCATTCGGGCGGCAAATGGGGTTAAAAAGCAGAAAGATTAACTGGACGAATGCTTTACCCTCCCCCGAAATCTAAACCCCGATGCGGTAATATAGTTGTAGCTCTGAAAAATGCCCAACAGTGGCTCAGGGATAGCAGTATAGCCGAGTTTCGCGAGTGGCTCGAAGAGTGCGAACTGGAGAAACTCTGGAAGCGAGAGTTGGGCCGATTTTTTAAGAACAAAGCCCAAGAAGTGGGAGAAACTGCCAAACCGTTTAAATCCCCTTTTTATTGGGGCGCGTTTTGTGCCATTGGTAAAGGAGTATAACTTAAGACCTGTCCGCAGCGAGGGGGGATGGGCAAGAGTTATGTCTTTGGTTTTATCGTTTAGCCCCCCCTTTCGCAATCTCTGAGATTAACTATTTTTGGCTTGAGTCAGGGAGCTTGACAAAAATCGATTTCGTGCTATTATTTTAACAAACATTCTAGCAAATCGCGATAACAATGAACTCGATGGAAGAAATTGAAACTGCGATTATCAATTTACCCGAAAAAGAAATGCGCCAGCTTTCCGAGTGGCTGCAAAGCTATCTTAGCGATCGCTGGGAGCAACAAATGGCAGCCGATGTCAGTTCTGGAAAATTAGACCGACTTTTGCAACGAGTCAACGCAGATATTGAAACAAATCGCATTAAATCCCTAGATTATATCCTTAACGACACCTGATTTTTGGCATTCCTACTCCAGCTTGCCTCCTAATATCAAACAACAGGCAAGAAAAGCTTATTGTCTTTGGGCGAACGATCGCTTCCATCCATCGTTACACTTCAAGAAAGTAGCTAACGATTTATGGTCGGTGCGAATTAATTACGATTATCGCGCTTTAGCTTTGAAAAAAGGAGAAGATTATTACTGGTTTTGGATTGGTTCTCATCGGGAGTATGAGGCTTTGATTTGAAGAAAAATCTTTACGGTTTAAATCCCCTTTTTATTGGGGCGCGTTTTCTGCCATTGGCAAAGGAGAATAAACCATGTCTATTTATCAAGAAAACGTCCGAGCATTTATCGAGGTTATTAATTCCAATTCCGATTTAATCTCGGCAGGCGATCGCGAACAATTAGAAAAATTAATCGACAATCTCCCAGAAGACGATGCAGACATATGCGAGCAAATCGAGGAATGGTTAGAAGATGAAAGTCGCGCTAAAATTTCAGCAGCTTATGAAGAAAAATTAGACGAAATCTCTTGCTCATCTTCCACCAAATCGGAACAACTATTAGGTTTGGGTGGGAGCAAACCGCCTAGCATTCCTAATGCTGACAATACCTCTTTAAAACAGCAAATCCAAAGTTGCATTATCATCAATCCCCCTCCACCTACAGAGAAGGAGAAGGAAGAAAAGTAAGTAGGTTGAAGTCTGAATTTTACATCTATATCCAGAAACCCTATCCAGAAACCGGGTTTCTGGATATAGATGGGCTGACTTTATCTTAGATTGCTAAAAACCCGGTTTATGAGAACTAAATTAAAGAACGATCGCCCTCTAAATTCTCCAACTCATTTACAAACAAACAATGAAAAACTTTACCATCAGTTTCTATTTTTATCACCTCTGCCAAACCCTCACCGATCCCCCAGAAAAACTCTCCGTGGATGCCGATAAGCTCTGGAACAATTTAGATTTATTTTGCGAAAAAAATGCGCTTCTTCCAGAAGGAAAAAATCTCCGTTCCTATCTCAATTATGACGAGAAAACAAAAGCCTTAAAAACCACCGGCCAAAGTGGATGGTTAACCAAAACTTCATCTCCTATAGATTTTGAAAAAAGCGACGGGGCGGAAGACTGGCGCGCAGAAGGCAATCTTTTACCTTTTCGCCTCCACGATACCTATTTTGCCGACCTGACTTTCTCCGCGCAACCGTCAGAGATGGACTTGCAACCTTCGGAACTTCAACAATTTCCTATAGACCAGTTATTGGCGGATAATATTAATCCTTCTCTGGGGCAAAGTATCGGGATTTATGGGGAAGTGGAGAAGGGCGATCGCGACTGCCAAGAAATAGCAGAGGAATACGTTGGAGCGGTTTTAGAAAATAGCAAATATGTCGAACCAATTTTACTTAATTCTGGTAACTACTTCGGCAGTTTGTTATATGAATACGAAGCAGCACATCGAGAATATCCCAACAAAACCGCGAAAAAATGTCATTTATTAGTATTAATAAATAACGGAGGAGCGAACACCATAGAATTAGCACAAAAATCCTATGAATGGTTGCGAGATTTGCTCTGCTGCCGCCATAAAATCTTGTTCGTCTATCGGCAATCCCGCGAAACGTACCTCCAAGGACGAAAGCTGTACGGCGAATTAGAGAAAAAAATAGGGAATTTTTCTAAAAAAGTATCCGCCCCAGAAGGTCGCCTCGAATATTTAAAAGAATTGCTGAAAGAGTTGCCCCAAAACTACTTAAACTACACCCGTTGCCTGCGAGATTTAAAAGCGCACCAAACCG
>CALKCV010000398.1 GCA_938083405.1 uncultured Microcoleaceae cyanobacterium
GGGGCTGGGGGGGATCGAAAATCTACTTCACCGATTCAATAATTGCGATAATCGATCTTAGGGGATATCTCAATCTTCCAATGTGATTTTTTCTGCCATCCTTTCTTCCAACTTCCGTAACAAACTATCCACATCCTCGCCGACCTTTTCAAAACAATCTGGAGGCGGGATTTCTGGTTTAAAATAAACCAATTTAATTTGATGTTTGCCAATAGCGATCGCTAAGACTTCTTCTTCAGGTTTATAACCGTTTATAATTCCCAAAATTTCGTTAATTTTGCCTTCTACTTGACGGCTTAATTTCTCGATCGCCTGCCGGGAACAATAAACGAAATGGGGAGTTGGCGTTAAATTTATCCCCAAAGTATCGCTACTTTCTCCTTTTTCTAAATTCAACCCCCAAGCTAAAGCAGCTAATTCCGGTTGGTTGTCTCGCACGAATTTGTCTAACTGGGTTAGCCAGTCGTTTCGTTGGTCTAGTGGTTCGTTGTTCGTTAATGTTTTCATGGTTTTGTTTTTTTCCTGATTTGGTGAATGTTGGGTTTCGTTGCACTCCACCCAACTACCATCTACATCGCTGTCCGCCTCAATTCTGGTAATTTATTGAGTTATGCTCGATCTTCTCCAAACACCAATCCCATCGAGATGCCCTCCAGATATCATCTTAACCCAGATTGAACCCGCCAGAAAGCAGCATAAATACCTGCTTTTTCTAACAACTCTTCATGGCGTCCCGCTTCGACGATCTTACCCCGTTCCATCACATAAATACAATCGGCATTGCGGATAGTAGAGAGACGGTGGGCGATCGCTACAGTCGTCCGATTTTTGGTAATAATTTCTAACGACCTTTGTATCGCCGCCTCGGTTTCATTATCCACCGCCGAAGTCGCCTCGTCCAGTATTAAAATGGGAGGATTTTTTAACACCGCCCTAGCAATAGCAATTCGCTGCCTTTGCCCCCCGGATAATTTCTGCCCCCTTTCGCCAACGATGGTATCGTAACCGGCGGGCAGTTTGTTAATAAAATCATCCGCTTCTGCCACTTTTGCCGCCGCAATAATCTCTGGCAAACTCGCATCAAAAGTTCCATAAGCGATATTTTCGGCAACGGTTCCATGAAATAAAAATACGTCCTGACTCACCAAACCAATTGCCCGCCGCAAATCTAGAAAATTCAGTTGATGAAGTTCGATTCCATCTAAAGTTATGGTGCCTTGGTGAGTTTCGTAAAAGCGCAATAATAACTTGACCAAAGTGCTTTTTCCCGAACCAGTGGAACCGACAATAGCGATGGTTTGACCCGCAGGAATTTTGAGAGAGATATTTTCTATTATGGGGAAACCGTTATCGTAAGCAAAGCTGACATTTTCTAAGATTAATTCCCCGCGAACTTTCTCCAGAGGCAAAGGGATATTTCCTGGATGAATGGCGATGGGAGTATCTAATAAATTAAGGGCTCGATTGGTAGAAGCCATCGCCCGTTGATACAGGTCTAGAGTTTCTCCCAAACGAGTTAAAGGCCATAACAAGCGTTGAGTGGAGAAGACTAAAACGCTGTAAGTACCGACGGCTAATTTACCCTCGACAGTTTGTAAGCCTCCTAGTAATAGAAGAGCGATAAAGCCGATAAAAATGAGGATTCTAATTAAAGGAATGAAGGCTGCAGAAAGGGCGATCGCTCGTTGGTTGCTTTTGCTATAAGCCAAGCTTTCCCGTTCGATTCTTTTGACTTCGTATTTCTCGGCAGTAAAGCTTTTAATCGTAGTAATCCCCGAGAGATTGTTAGCTAATTGTCCGTTGAGCAAACCGACTTTTTCTCGAACTTCCGCATAACGAGGAGCGAGGATATTTTGAAACAAAACCGAACCCCAAATAATAAATGGCATGGGCAGCATTGCTAGCCAAGCTACTTCTGGAGCTAAAATAAAGAAAGCGCCGCCAATAATTATTACGCTGGTGGTTACTTGGATAACTTGATTTGCTCCTACATCGAGAAACCTTTCTAATTGATTGATATCGTCATTAAGAATAGAAAGCAAACCGCCGCTGCTGCGGTCTTCGAAGTAGGCTAATTCTAATTCTTGTAAATGGCTGTAGGCATCTACGCGCAAATCGTGTTGAATATTCTGGGCAATATTGCGCCAAAGTCGCTGAAAGGCATATTCAAAAATAGACTCCAGCCCCCAGACAATTAAACTGATAAAAGACAGTACCAGCAGTTGGGAGAAAATATCTTTTACTCCCCAGCTAGCGATGAGGGAATCTTGTTTTTGTACTACGATATCTACTGCAGCACCGATTAATGCCGGCGGCGCTAAATCGAAGATTTTGTTTAATACGGAACAGGCGGTTGCTTGCCAAATCAGAGTGCGATATTTGCGTCCGTATTTAAGCAAGCGCAGGAAGGGATTTTTGGGTTTATTTTTGTTTTTTTGCACCATGGTCATTGCGGTAAATGGATGGATTGAAATTTGGGGATATGTTATGCTATTTTAGGCAACCATCAATTATTCTCTGGATTTAGAAAAAATCAAATAATTAGCCCAAGCAATATCAGCAACATATTCCAGTCCAACTTCTTTAAACTCTGTATCTAGGTCGGGATGAATGTTGGTTGTATTTTTCTCGCAAAAGTCATTTGTGTTAGATGAAACAAAGACGCATTTTTCTTGGAAACCTCTATTGCGTAATTGCCGAGAAACTTCTAGATAGTGTTCGATAATTTCGCAATCTTTGTATTCCTCTTTGCCTTTTTGAGACGGTCTTTTTCCATCTGCAACTCTATCTCCTGCCCGTAATTTACAATCATTTTCTCTAGCAATTACAATAGCAGTTTTTAGCAGGCTATCGGCTATGTTCCGCAACGTATGAGGTATGTTCATTTGTCCAAAACTAAAAGGCTTTATGTCAGAAGTAGAAAAGAGAGTATTTGCCGTTACTCGCAAGTTTTCTAAATCTATACCGACTTTTTTAACGTGCTGAACTAGAGCCTCTTCGACTATTTCTAACTTTTCGTTCGACTCATTTATGACCAAAGTTGCCGCTACTATCCAGAGTTGTTTGGGCTCTCTTGATGCTTTTAGGACAATCTCATTTGTTACAGACACAACTGCGTTTTGAATAGATTCTCGCTGAGGCATTCTAATCACATCTAGTACCGCACAAGTATCTAAAAATAAAACTGGTGCAGTGGAAGCCATTATGGAGTTTACAGCATTTAAAATTGTTACGGGAGTTTTATTGATATTGCTCATAGCAGTCTAATAGATTTCTTGCAAACTGATATTCTTCTACCAAATTAGAGGCAATATCTTCGGACCAACCTTCTTCTTCCTTGAGCCAACGTTCCAGAATTCCAACATTAAGCCGATCCCGATTTTTATGAGCTTCAACTAGGAAGATATACCAATTTTTTTTATTCAAAGGTATATAGCGTTTTTCAAACTTATCGCCCTCTTCAGAAAACTTGTGTAAAAGCTCTAATGTCTTTGGTTTGATTAACTTTTTTAGGTCGATTTCTGCCTCGGTTAATGTGACTTCTACTTCCAGGTTTTGAGTGGCTGGAACTAGAAAGCGATCGCCAAATTCTTCCAAAATGTAGTTGTATTCGTCGTAAGAAAGTTCTTTTATTTTCTGAGGAAGAATATTAGAAACTGATAAACGATTTTCCTTGAAAGCATGAGACAACCACAAATTACTTTCCCGACGCTTTTCTGATTCCGAACAGCTAAAGCAATACAACTTTGAGTCAAATTTGGGCACTGAATTGATTTTAGCTTCTGCTTCTTTATCTCGCTCCCAACCTTCATCTGGATGATTTTCGATCGCCTCAATAACCCTTTCCAAAACCTCTTCC
>CALKCV010000399.1 GCA_938083405.1 uncultured Microcoleaceae cyanobacterium
AGAAGAAGTTGTTGTTACTCCTGGGGCGAAACCAATTATCTTTTTTACTTTACTGGCATTAATCGATGCTGGAGATGAGGTTATTTATCCCAACCCCGGTTTTCCTGCTTACGAATCTACGATAAATTTTGTTGGCGGCAAACCGGTGCCTTTGCCTTTATTAGAAGAAGTTGATTTTCGCTTTAAAATAGAGGATTTAGAAGGGGCAATTTCTCCGAAAACAAAGTTGTTAATTCTCAACTCTCCCCAGAACCCTACGGTCGGGTTTTTAACGGCGGAGGATTTAGGGGCGATCGCTCTTTTAGCTAACGAACACAATTTCTATATTCTCGCAGACGAAATTTATTCTCGCATTCTCTACGAGATCGACCATGAAAGTATTATTAGTCTGCCCGGCATGAAAGAAAGAACGATTTTAATCGACGGTCATTCTAAAACTTATGCCATGACAGGTTGGCCGTTGGGTTATGGAGTTGCGCCTGTAGCTATTGCCAAAAAAATAGAATTATTGATGATTAATTCTAATTCCTGCACTTGCGCTTTTACTCAAATTGCAGGCATCGAAGCGATTAAAAATTGCGATGATTTTGTCAATGAAATGGTTGCTGAGTTTAAAAAACGCCGCGATGTTTTGGTGGATGGTTTGAATGGCATTCCGGGAGTTTCTTGTTTGAAACCTGCGGGAGCTTTTTATGCTTTTCCTTCTGTAAAGGATTTGCCTTTGGATTGCGCTAAACTTGCTAACTATTTATTAGAAGAAGGGGGAGTGGCTGTCTTGGCCGGGAGCAGTTTTGGCGAGTTTGGCTCTGGATATTTGCGGCTTTCTTATGCTAATTCTCTGGAGAATATTACTATGGCTACCCTGAGGACGCGGGGGGCGATCGAGAAACTTTAAATCCCCGGCTATTTTCTGGGGGCGGCTTCCATCGGAAATTACCTCCATGTTGCCGCCCTGGCTGGGGCGGATGTCTTCTGGTGGTAGGGAACTTTCTAAAGTTTTTCTTAAGAAATTACTGTTGGGGCGATCGCTACTTTATAGTCAATACGATCGTTCGTAGTAATCGCGAAGAGCGATTATTCGTAGTTGAAGCGATTGCTACGAACCAAACTAATCGCGAAGAGCGATTACTATGAATAAATTTATTTAATGGAGGAATTAATTAATGGCACGTTTGGCTTTATTGAGTACGTCGAATAAAACTGGTTTGACCGATTTGGCGCGGTGTTTGGTGGAGGAGTTTGATTATGAAATAATTAGCAGCGGCGGTACTGCGGGAATTCTTAAAGATGCGGGAATTCCCGTTCAAAAAGTTTCCGACTATACCGGTTCGCCGGAGATTTTGGGCGGGCGGGTGAAAACTCTCCACCCGCGCGTTCATGGAGGCATTTTGGCGCGGCGAGATGTTCCTCAAGATTTGGAAGATTTAGCAGCTAACGACATTCGCCCGATAGATTTAGTGGTAGTTAATTTATATCCTTTTGAAGAAACGATCGCCTCGGAAAAAGTCACTCTACCAGAAGCGATCGAACAAATCGATATCGGGGGGCCGACATTGTTGCGGGCGGCGGCGAAAAACTTCGCCCATTTAACGGTTTTGTGCGACCCTTCTCAATACGATGTTTATTTACAAGAGTTGCGCCAAAATGGCGGGGAGGCATCTTTGGAGTTTCGGCAAAAGTCCGCTTTGGCCGGTTTCCAACATACGGCGGCCTACGATCGCTCTATCTCTGCTTATCTCGAAGCACAAACCAACGACACCGCCCTGACATACGCCCTCTCGGGCAGGAAACGCCAAACTCTGCGCTACGGAGAAAACCCGCACCAGACTGCTGCTTGGTATCAAACCGGTTCGACTCCTACTGGTTGGGCGGCAAGCAAGATTCTCCAAGGGAAGGAATTAAGTTACAATAATTTAGTAGATTTGGAGGCGGCGCGGCGGATAATTACCGAATTTACCGACGAACCAGCCGTGGCAATTCTCAAACATACCAATCCTTGCGGGGTAGCGATCGCCCCTACTCTCTCACTGGCTTACGAAAAAGCCTTTGCCGGGGACTCGATTTCTGCTTTTGGCGGCATCGTGGCATTAAATCGACCTCTGGATGCTGCTACTGCCAGCGCTTTAACTAAGACATTTTTGGAATGCGTCGTGACGCCCGCTTGCGAGGCGGAAGCTGAGGAGATTATTAAGGCTAAGTCGAAATTGCGGGTGTTGGTTTTGCCGGAGATGAAGCGCGGCGGCCCCGGAGTGGTGAAGGCGATCGCCGGCGGTTTTTTAATCCAGGCATCCGACGATGCCCCGGACGATCCGAACCAGTGGGAGGTTGCCACGGAGAAAAAACCGACACCGGAACAGTTGGCAGAGTTGTTATTTGCCTGGAAGGTTTGCAAACACGTTAAGTCTAATGCTATTGTAGTAACGCGCGATCGCTCCACTGTAGGTATCGGTGCCGGTCAGATGAACCGCGTCGGCGCTGCTAAAATTGCTTTGGAACAAGCGGCAGAGAAGGCTAAGGGGGGGATATTAGCTAGCGACGGCTTTTTTCCTTTCGACGATTCCGTGCGTACTGCGGCGGCGGCGGGGATAGAGGCGATCGTTCAGCCTGGAGGCAGCATCCGCGATAAAGATTCCGTTGCTGCTGCTAACGAGTTGGGTTTGGTGATGGTTTTCACCGGAATGCGTCACTTTTTGCATTAGGGGACTACTAAACTCTCTTGGTGCGCGGCGCGCACCCTGTTTCGGGGACGATACCTTCGCCAAAAGAAAAATACCTACAAGTTTTAGGGCGTTCCTCGCTCGCCAGAAACCGGGTTTTTTCAAAAAACCCGGTTTCTTAAATCTCGATGCCCGCGTTGGTATTGTCAAAGAAACCGGGTTTCTGGACCCCGAACTATCAACCTATTTATTTGAAAGAGGAAATAATGATGACAGTTACCGCTCAAAAAGAGCAAACGAAGGAAATAAAAGTTAAATTATTATTAAGCGGCGGACACGAATATACCATATTTCTTAAATCTGATTCTCCAATGCTGCAACTGCTGCTAAAAGCTTTATTCTCTAGGTCTCAAAAAAAAGCAGACGCTGCTAGTTTGTTGCAAATTCCTATAGAGGAAGGTCGTTCTTGTCTGTCTTTTTCTAGCGACGATCTAATAGGAATTGTTACCAATCCACCAATCTATTTACAAAACCAGTTACAACAAGAGCGGGAAGTACAAGAAAACCCCGTTATCCAATTACCGACGGTATCGCAACAAGGCCGAGACGATTTAATTTCTCGGTATGCCTTGGTGAATAACTTCTTTACTGCGGCGGAAAATCAACAATTGTTAGATTATGTTAGCCAAAAAAAAGCAGAATTTGTGCCGACTTCGACTTCCACTAATGCTGACAATTATCGCCGTTCTCTGGTGTTACATTCTTTTCCCGAGTTTAGGGAATTAATAGTTAATAAAATACAGAAACTTATTCCCGATGTTTTGAGTAAATTAAAGATGGAACTTTTTACTATTGGGGAAATAGAAAGCCAATTAACCATGCATAATGACGGTAATTTTTATAAAATACACAACGATAATGGCTCCCCAGATACGGCTACTCGGGTTTTGACTTATGTTTATTATTTTAATCGGGAACCAAAAGCTTTTTCCGGGGGAGATTTGGTGATTTACGACAGCAAAATCAACGGTAAATATTATGTTAAAGCAGATACTTTTAAGACTGTGGAACCTCGCAACAATGTTATTGTCTTTTTCCACAGTCGCTATATGCACGAGGTTTTGCCGGTGAAGTGCGATTCTAAAGAGTTTGCCGATAGTCGTTTTACTATTAATGGTTGGGTGCGAAGGGCGGATTAATTTCAAGGTTTGTAGTAATGACTTTAGTCATTTATTTCTTTTAATTAAACGACTGAAGTCGTTAGTACGAAGGAATAACAAGGACTGAAGTCGTTACTACGAAGGGATAACAAGGACTGAAGTCGTTATTACAAACGAGGAAAAAATATGAATAGTTCTAATGTAAGAAAAGCTAAATTTATCAAATTTTTAAATTTTCTTACCCCCCAGGAACATAGGGATATGCTAGAGTGGGTTCGGAAATACGAAAATGCTTTTGAGTTTAGTAAAAGCAGTTCAAAAAACAACAATCATAGGCGATCGCTCGTAATGCTTTTAACTCCAGAAGCCGAAGATTTAATCGCTAAACGAATTACACCCATAGTTCGTTTGGCGACGAATAAGTTAAGCTGTTCTAGCTTAAATCTAGATAAAATAGAAGCTCAAGTCACCGCCCATAACGACGGTAATTATTATAAACTTCATAACGATAACGGTATGCCTCCGCTAGACAAACGAGAACTTAGTTATGTCTATTATTTTAATCGGGAACCGAAGGCATTCTCTGGGGGCGAGTTACTTCTTTACGATGAAAAAATAGAGGGCGATCGCTTTCTGAAAGCGGATTCTTTTCAACTCATCGAACCTACCAATAATAGTATTATTTTTTTCTACAGTCGCCATTGGCATCAAGTCTT
>CALKCV010000400.1 GCA_938083405.1 uncultured Microcoleaceae cyanobacterium
GTTGGCTGGATTAATTACTGGCAGTTGGGAACTGTTGGCTTGGCTTTGGCTTCTGGCAACGCGATCGCAATTCCACCCTAAGTTTTCTAATCTTTGAGCGAAGGTATCCATGCTTAAACTCGGGGCGATCGCTCCTAAAAAGATTAATTTCCTATTCGGGAAACCTTCGATTAATCCCTCCACTGCCTCCAGCATTATTTCCCAGTTAGCGTAAGCTTCTGGAGAACGCGAACCCGGTAGTAGGACGATGGCTAGCGATCGCTTTAATTCTGCCTTTTCTATATCCACTCCATATATTAGCGGAGTTTGCTTGGATGCTTCGAGACCGTCCATCATCGGATTTCCGAGGTCGTAAGCCCTAATCGATTTTTCTTGTAGAATTTTTGCGGTTAACCTGTCTCTAGGAAATACCCCCTTACAACGTTCCCGACTCATCAACCAACGTTCCCAAGGCTGATACACCGAACCAGACCAACTCTCCAAAAGTTCCGAGCAAGACCGACGGGGTAACAATCCTTTTTCGTCGCGCAAGTAATATTCCGATTTCGCAGTACCCACGAATAGATAATCTGCCCCGCTCTTCCAAGCAAATGACAGAGGTACAATATCTCCTACTGCTAATATAACTATGCGCTCTCCCATCTCTTTCTCGGAAGCGACCCAGGTCTCTATAGCTTTGGACTGAGCGGTGGTAAGTTGCAATAAACCGCCCTTGAGGTCTCGCCATAGCTGCTGACCTTCCATATAGATGAACCCACCGGAGGGCATCTGCTTCACTGGACCGATTATCGAGACATTTTCTAGTTGCGCGTAAGCTTGCCCTTCTCCCACCAGGGGCAGGGCTGCTATTTCTGGAGGATTGGGGCATTTTTGCAGTTGTGCGATTATGCGAACCGCGATTGCGTCTTCCCCATGACCGTTGCTGAGGCAGAGTATTTTCACTGCTTGAGGTTTGCTGTTAATTTCTTACTTAGTTGACGATTTAATCAAGCGTATAGCCGTGTTTCCCCTGATAAGCAGAGCTTAACATTAACTTTTGGGATTTGTCAATGCATTCCTCTCTATCGCGCTCGGATAGTTTGGCCCGCTCTGCGTCCAGTTGTCGATTGTTGGCTCCAGCTTAGAGCAGTATTTTCGTTTTTAATACCATACAATTAAGTCAATTGTCAAGGGTTGGAGGGGGAAATTGTTGGACGTAATGGGGCAAGAGGGAAGTGTAGTAGGAAGAGAGCGAACGCCCAACAATTAACATTTTCCCAATTAAGAATTAACAATTAATAAGAGCGCAACATAAAATAGAGGAAAAAATGAGATTAGGAATGGACTTAACATTTGGCAAGACCTTGCAGGGAGGCAAATACACCCTAGAAGGAGAACTAGGGGAAGGTGGCTTTGGCATTACCTACAAAGCCACCCATCAATATTTGGGAGTGCCGGTAGTCATCAAGACGATGAACAACAGCCTGCGGCGACATCCCCAATACCGAGAATTCGAGCAAAAATTTCAAGACGAGGCCAGAAGACTGTCTTTATGCGTCCATCCCAATATCGTGCGGGTGAGCGACTTTTTTGTGGAAGAAGGACAGCCTTATATGGTGATGGATTATATCCCGGGGAAAACTTTGGGAGAGATGGCGATAGGCAAAGAACCACTGCCGGAAGCGATCGCTATCGACTACATCAAGCAAATTGGCGAAGCACTAAAAGTAGTTCACCAAAACAACCTCCTCCACAGAGATGTCAAACCCCAGAACATCATGCTGAAGGAAGGTAGCGATCGAGTAGTGCTGATCGACTTTGGCATTGCTAGAGAATTTGTAGCAAATCAAACAGTAGCTCATACTGCTTTAGTCTCCGACGGTTACGCGCCGCCAGAACAGTATTGGGCGGAGGGAAGAAAGACTCCAGCAACAGATGTGTATGGTTTGGCGGCAACATTCTATACCTTATTAACCGGGCGAGTGCCATTATCGGCCATGGGACGCGGCCAAACCACCATGCCCGCCGCCAAAGAGTTACAACCGGCAATTAGTTCTGCTACCAACCAAGCGGTACTTCGAGGCATGGCCTTAGATATGAAATACCGACCGACAACTATGGACGAGTGGTTGTCGTTGCTGCCAAACGTCGAGACTCCGACCCTAAAGCAAACTACGGGTAAAGGATCGACCACTGAGGCGGCAACGGTGGTAGTGGGGGCTCCTGGCAATCTTGGGGCGAGGACCCAAGGGGGAGATTTAGAGGAGGACGAACCGGCTTTTGGTTGGTGGGTTTGGGGTGGAGTGGCGATCGCTGCCTTAATAGCGGGGGCGCTAGCGGCGACTTTATTAGACGGAGGACGAGGCGACCCTGAGATAGGGCAAGTACCGAGTCCCATTCCTACTGTTAGCCCGAGTCCGGTGGCGAGTCCGACACCAAAACCATCAAGAACTCCGACTAAACCCACTGCCCCCCCTCCAGCGCCAAAACCGTCGCCGCCAATGGTAGTGGAACCGCCGCCGAAACCGAAACCGTCGCCGCCGCCAGTGGTAGTGGAACCACCGCCGAAACCGAAACCGTCGCCGCCGCCAGTGGTAGTGGTGGAACCACCGCCAGTAGAACCGCCGCCAGTGGTAGTGGTGGAACCGCCGCCAGTAGAACCGCCGCCAGAAGAAAAACCGAAGGAAGATTTAGTGCTGCCGGGCAATACTCCCGAACCTTCTGGGGACTCTGGGAGTGGGGGATGGTTGCCGACTATTCGCGGTTTGCCGCCGGGAACTCCCGAAAGCGAGGTGAAGGGGTTGTTGGGAGAGCCCACGGAAACTGTTGCTAAAGGTTATTGGCCGAATACCCGCATTGCTATTTACGATTTGATGCCGGGCGAAATTACCTTAGCCTATATCTACGATCGCGACTCGGGAGTGGTTCGCCAAACCGAGCTTTCGGTGGCTCAGTCGGTGTACGATTTAATGGTGAAAACTGCTTTAAATGGGATGTTAGATTATCGGACTACTCGGGAAATAGAACGGGGATGGCAGGACGTTCACCAAGGAAGGAGCGATCGGCATAGTTTTCAAACCGGTCCTCTCGAAGGAGTCATCCAGCGCCAACCGGACGATCGCATTTATATTGGAGTTTGGGACGAAGATTTGCATTGATTTGGTTTCCGGGGGTAATATCAATTAATAATTAATAATTAATAATTGAGGGGAAAGTGCGGGTTCCTCTCTTTATTTTCGGCCTGGCGAGCCCCTGGCGACTTGATATAATGGGGAATAGGGAATGGATAATTCTTCCCTGTCTCCTTTATCCTCCTTCTGTGAAATAGCTTCTCGGACCAGATGCCCTTTTGTCATATAATTTAGACTGGCTACCGTCAAGAAAAAAGGATAACTAACTATGAGATTTATCAGCCCCAAAACCGACTTTGCCTTTAAAAAAATCTTCGGTTCGAGGAAAAGTAAAAACATCCTCATTAGCTTTCTAAACGCCATAGTTTACGAAAACACAAATACCATCAAATCCTTGGAAATAATCGATCCGTATAACCCCGGAACTACCCGGACAGTTAAAGATACTTATCTGGATGTCAGGGCATTATTAGATAACGGTTCTACGGTTATTATCGAGATGCAGGTCTTAAATGTCGAAGCTTTTGAAAAGCGAGTAATTTATAACCTTGCCAAAGCTTACGGCAATCAATTAAATGTAGGGCAAAAATATCCGCGCCTGCAACCATTTATTGCTTTAACAATTACTGATTTTTTGCTATTTGAAGATAGCCCCAAAATGATTAATAAATTTCGTTTTAAGGAGGAAACAGAGTTATTTAACTACCGGGACGAGTTAACGCTAATCTTTTTGGAGTTGCCGAAATTTAAGAAAGAACTCTCAGAATTAAAAACCCTAAGCGAAAAGTGGATTTATTTTATTAAATCTGCCCCTAGTTTAGAATTGATACCGGAACCTCTGGGGTCAGTACCAGAAATAGGAGAGGCGCTAAATATTGCCAACCGCGCCAAATTAAGCAATGATGAATTGGAGGAGTTAGAAAAGCAAGAATTGTTTATAGAGGACAGGAAAGGCGAGATTAGTTTAGCAAAAAAAGAAGGGCGAGAAGAAGGGCGAGAAGAAGGGCGAGAAAAAGGAAAAATAGAGCAAGCAGTTAAACAAAGTTTGCGCGTAATTCGGCGGCTGTTTGGAGAAGTTTCTCCAGACATTCAGTCCGAGATAGAGCAATTGTCTTTGGAAAAATTAGATCTTTTGGCAGAGGCAATTTTTGATTTTACAGCCGCCGAAGATGTGGAAAGTTGGTTGGAGAGTCAGAGGGAGAATAATTAGGGCAAGGGGCAACGGGGAATAGGTAATTCTACTTTCCCCGCTGCCTGCCTCTGCCCCGTGCCTCCAAAGCCTTATGGTGTCTGAGGTAAAGATGAATTTTAGAAAATGACTTGACAATCGGACAAATATTGTCTAATATAGAAATAAGCACGGGGCATTACTGGTTTCGACAGGGTGGCGAAAGCTGCTTTGTGATGCAGGTCGAGAGGGAGTCCACTCTCGTAAATACAGGCTCAAAAAAAATAATAAGTGCAAACAACATTGTACCTTTTGCTCGTAAAGCAGCTGCGGTTGCCTAAAAACCTCTTACAGGTCGAGCGTCTTTAGTTTGACTCCGTTAAGGACTATAGACAAAACCCCAACGGATGCGCTATAGGGTTTTCCTCTGGTCGCCCCTTTAGCTAAGACTTAACCAAGAGCATCCTGTCATCCGGGATAATGGATGGTTCCCGCCTTGAGGATTAGATGGGCTAAACCTGTGAACGATCGAAGAGTCAATAGCTATTCTGGACATGGGTTCGATTCCCATATGCTCCATAACTGAATCAATCTGATTAACAAAAGCCATCCTCTAATGTAGTTTAGGGGATGGTTTTTAATTTTGATAAACTTGTTCGGGGTGCATCAGTTTTTTGAATTAAGAAACCGGGTTTTTTCAAAAAACC
>CALKCV010000401.1 GCA_938083405.1 uncultured Microcoleaceae cyanobacterium
GGAGTCTTTGAAACCGGTGGAGAGGTGGGGGTTGAGGATGGTGGGGGCCTGCCAGTAGAGGAGTTTTAAGGTATCGGCGGCTGTTTGTTGGCCGCCGGGGTCCGTTTGGGGGGCGCAGGCGGTGAGGGCGAGGATGGTTAGGAGGATCGAGAATAGGGTTTTTTTCATGTTCGTTGGCAACGGATTATGTAACGGATTTAACGTCGGGGGTTGATGGTTGGGCTATTTGGCTTTCGCTGGGGAACAGGCGAGACGCCTGTTCTACGGAATGCTTGGGGAACAGGCGAGACGCCTGTTCTACGGAATGCTGAAAAAACCCGGTTTCGTGGGTTCTATTTATCAATTACCCATGACCTATTGGAGTCCGTTCTTTACCGTTACCGTTGGTATTGGTGAAACCGGGGTAGTTTTTCACGTCTAGCGATCGCTGGGGGATGCCGATCGCTATTCCTTCGCGATCGAAGGCTTGTTTCACCCGCAGGCGAAATTCGCGCCCTACCAACCATTGCTTTACTGGTTGAGTTTTTAGCCAAATCCGAACCAGGATTCCGGCATGAGAGATTTCATCGATTCCTAACACTTCTATCGGTTCGACCAGATGCTCTTTCCACTGTGGTTCGCTGTAAAATTGGTTTGCGACTTCGCGCAGTACCTGTAGGGCTCGCTTGATGTCTGCATCGTAGGCTACTTCGATGGTGAAATTAACCCTGGACCAGTTTTTGGTTAGGTTTCGTACTACTGTAATGGAACCGTTGGGAATGGTGATGAGTTCTCCATCGGCGTTGCGCAACTGGGTCATGTAGAGATTCATTCTCTCTACCAAACCGCCGACGTCGCCTACGAAGATAATGTCTCCGACTGCATAGCGATCGGTTATTAATATCAGCAGGCCGTTGATGGCATCCCTGACTAGGTTCTGGGAAAAATAGGCGAACGCTGCGGCCATAATCCCGGCACTGGCTAATACCGTCGTTGCGATTCCTAAAATTTCTGCAGTCCAGATAATGCCCGCTAAACCAAAAATAACGCTGCTTAGACTTTTTAGGGCTGAGGAATAAGTAGAAACTCGCAAGGCATATCTAGAAGAAAATTCTTCGTTAAATTGAGCGTTTTCTACCCACTTGTTCAAGTTGAAATCGACCGCAAAATAACTGATTTTATCTAGGATAGTTACTAAGACCCAGATGCCGATCGCCGGCAAGGTTTTTAGTATTAGCAAGACACCTACAGCTCTGGTCTCGGGATAAATAGCAAAAATAGAACCCGTTCCCCAAAGCAAAATCAATGCTCGCATCCATAACAATCCTTGCAACAACAACAGCAGTATGTTGATTTGTTGTTTGAGCAGGCTTTGTTTTTTTAATGAAAATTTGGGCAGGTTCCGCCAAAAGGAATCCAATCCTCGGGCGTTCGCAGAGCGACCTTTTGGATATGGCATCTTAGCTTCGGGTGTCTTTGGCTCTTCCATTGAGTCTCGATCTTCCCTCGATGCTGCTAGTTTTTCCCCTGAAACAGATTCCGGCTCGATCGCTATAGAATTTTCTAACTCCTGCAATTCGCTGCGTATAGTCTTGTACCTAACTCGGAGTTTATTTTGCACATAAGCTAGAAACAAACTAACTATCAGCACGAGCGCAAACAACCCTACAATTATTTTCAGATTCTTGAGAGGATATCTTGTTTGCTGTTCGCGTTCTTTTAATGCTTTGTTTAGCCTGGAGCGAAGGCGATCGCGCCATTGGTAGGCTAATTCTTCTGTTGGTATGCTGCTATGGAGGACGTCGGCAGTGGTGATGGTCAAAATTTTTCTGTTCGGATACCCCGGTTTTTCCGGCACATAAATTACTGTTTCGTTGTTGAGGGTTCCTACTAAGATATCGGGAAGCTTGGGGTGTGCTTCAGGACCACGGATGCCTTTGTAGTTTTGATATTTCCTAGGAATTTTATTGAGAAGTATTATGGGTTGTGTTGCTCCACCGGAGTTTTGAGTGCTGTCCTTCGTGTCATTGCTTGGTGGTGTTTTTTGCGTTCCTTTAGGAGCGATCGCATCCCTTGAAGAAGAGTCTTCAGAGTCTGAGGAAGCTAGGCTTGCTTTGAGAATTTCTTTGAGGTTATTTTGGATGCGTTTGGCTCGCAGTTCGGCCCGAAAATCCGATTCTGCCTCCTCTTCGGTTGTTGGTTCCGATGCTATCTCCAAAATAGGAACCCCGATAAACCACACTCTACTGCAAACTAGGTTCCCACATTTGTAGGGTCTGTTGAAAAAATCGACGATGGGGCGATCGCTATTGCTTCCTTCTAGGTTGAAGAAGGGAATTTGCCCCCAGGCCGCTCCACCCCAGGTTACTACTAGGGTAAACGATAGCAGGGCGACGATTAAGGACTTGGCAATAGTTCCCCCTTTGCGTCTAACGAACTTCTGAACTTTCATGGTTTGACCTCTTTTCTTTTTTTGTTATTAATAGGGGGTAATAGCAGTCATGGTACTGCCCTTTAGGGCAGCACAACCCATGCATTAGCTATTGCTTATTGGACCGTTAAGTTTGTCTTATCCACCCCTTTCTTCGATATTTACAAAAGTTAATCGAGACTATAGCATAACAAAAAAAGGAAATGCTCAAAAGGCTGCGTCTGCCTTTTGGCAGATTTTCGCAGCGGAGGCGATCGCTCCGCATCTCAATTTTTTCGCGGACGGGGCAATTATTAACCCTACCGCGCCCTTGGGACGACGGTCGTCCAATAATTATTAATTATTAATTATTAATTATTAATTAGTTACTGCCGTTGGGAGAATTGCGAACGTAGAGCGATCGCTGGGGCATAGCTAGAGAGATACCTTCGCGATCGAAAACCTCTTTTATCCGAACGCGCAACTCCCGTCCTACGGACCACTGTTGCATGGGGGGCGTTTTCATCCATACTTGGACTAAAAGACCGTCGGAACCTACGCTATCGAGACCAAAAATTGAGGCGGGTTCTAGAATTTTATTCTCCCATTCTGGTTCGTTTTGCATTTTTTCTGCTAATTTTTTCAAGGTATGCATGGCGCGTTCTAGATCCGTGTCGCTTGCCAGGTCGATTTTCACTTCCACTCGCGACCATTCTTTCGTGAGGTTTTGGACGACATCGATATTGCCGTTGGGAATGCTAATCAAACGACCCTCATCGCCCCGCAGTTCGGTCATATACAAATTCATATTTTCTACCCCTCCGGCTAAATCTCCTATTTGGATGACATCTCCGACAGCATAGCGATCGCTCCACAAAATCAAAATGCCGTTGATGACGTTATCGACCTTCGGCTTAAAAACGTAGGTCGCCGCGATACCGAGAACTCCTGCCCCCGCGAGAGAAAAGCCCAGAGCTTGTATGGTGAAAAGGATCGCCACTAAATAAACAATAAAAGTAGTTGCCTGGGTCAGCACTTCGGAATAAGTCGTCACCCGCTTAGTATATCGCTGGGGATAAGAGGAGGTCTGCTGGGCTTGTTCCGCCCACCTTTGCAACCATAAATCGACCAAAAAATTACTACCTTTGTCTGCCAAGCTAGCGAAGAGCCAGATCAGCAAAATCAAAATTGATTGCGACCAGAGAAAAACGGTAAAAGCGCGAGTGTCTGGGTAGATGAAAAAAATTACCCCCATGGCGCAGACAAGGAGCAAAACTAGCAACCATCGCAGCACTAAGCGCAACATAAGTGTAGTGTTTCGCTCTTGCTTTAAGTCCGTTTGTTTTTTCAAGGAAAGCTCGGGAAATGTTTCCCAAAGTCGCGCTAATTGAGCGGCTAGAGCGAATTTTGGTTTGGTCAAAGCAAATAACAAACACCGAGAAGCTCGTCTTTCGGAATCGGAAACTGATTTTTTAGTTTTGCCTGGAGTTTTCTTTTTCTTAGATTTGATGGCATTTTCCGATGTAACTGATTCTGTTTCGGCGGCTAGGATTTTTTTGAAATCGTTTAATTCTTTTTTTAGTTCTCGGTCCTTTTTGCCCAAACGTTTTTGCAGCCAAAGCAATGCCAAAGTTAAGATAATAACCACGGCGGCGATCGCTAAAATTATCAGCGGTCTTTGCAGGGGGTTTTTTGATATATCTTGCCTTTCTGTTATGGCATTGCTAAATTCCGACCGCAGGCGATCGCGCCAAATAATAGCTAGTTCTTCGGCACTGGATTGAAAATTCGCTATGGCATCGGACTCGGTTACAGTCAAGATCGCTTGTCGGGGGATACCGGGTTGTTTGGGTACGAAAATAACTGTTTGATTGTTAAGAACTCCCACTTCTATAAGGGGGGTAGCCGGATGGAGGTCGCTGTTGTCCGCGACCTCCCTAGAAGCGGTGGCTGGATTTTTCATTAGTTCTAAAGGATCCGGAACTATTGTCGCTTCTACTTCTGGCTTATCGGAGGTCTCGCCAGTAGCTTCTGTGGGTTGAGTCTCAGAAGAGTTCAGGGTTGCTTTGAGGGTTTGTTTGAGATTAATTTCGATCTTTTTTGCCCTCTGTTGGACGGAAATATTGGCGTTTCCATCCTCCGTGAGGCTTGGCGGCAATGAAGCTACCGTCAGCATTCTGGTTCCATGGAACCAGACATTGCTACACCGAAGATTTCCACACTGGTAAGAACGGTTAAACCAATCAAAAATCTCTTCTTCGCTTTCGGGAGATTCTACGGTTGGGAAAAAGGGCAGTTGACCGAATGCTGCCGGCACCGGGGAGACTGTTAAAGTAAATGTCAGCAGGGCGAGGAGGATATATTTTATCGGACCCCGACGATGGGTAATAGGTAATAGGTAATGACTCAGAAAATGCTTCAATAAAAAGACGATTGATGTTACTATTTGTAGGCAAATACCCCTTTTTTGCTTCGATCGCTGTCTGTTAAACATAAAGTTTTTTTATAAACAACAAAACATCGGAGATTATATCCCATCGGCGGAATTTTGACAAGGGAAATCCTCCTATGAGTAATTAATAATTAATAATTAATAATT
>CALKCV010000402.1 GCA_938083405.1 uncultured Microcoleaceae cyanobacterium
TACATAAAAGAATTAAAAATAAATTTAGTTCAAACGAAAATAACGATTAGATGTCGATTGATGGGCGTGTAACTATCATTGACTAGGGGTAGCATTGGTGTAAAAAAACTTGACATTTCTCCTCGAAAGAAACAATGTTAATAATAAAATAAAGATGGAATGTTTCTCTAAAAAACCATGCTCCAAGTATCAAAATATCCCTGACTATATTACTCCAATAGCAACGGATTACATCCTTGCAAAAATAATGTTTTCAAGATAGATGGTACTGCACAAATACTTGCCATCGAGTATAATATTAAGTATCAATATGAGTATGAACTTTGAATATGGCAAAATTAAAATGCAGCATCCTAGAGCAAAGATGTATTCCGCCAGGCAAAAAAGCCCGCAAAATGGAAATCCACTCTGGATAAGGATATTCACAGAAGAGGGAGGGGTCTAGCCATAGAAGTATGTTAGCCCCTAAAATAAAATATAAATAGACCGTCCAAAATTCTGCCTGCATTAGAAGCCCCCATCAAATCGTCCAGCAAGCACTCCTGCAAACAACAAAAATGCTTATTCCCCCGATCGCCCAAGCAATCAGCCATAATCCCCTTACTACCAAAGCAGACACCCCAGTAGAAGAAGTAATTTTGCTAATGAGCAGCACTGGAGCAAGCTGCGCCTTAGTCGTAGAAGAGCATACAAACCCAGAGAATCTAGTCGGCTCTGCTTCGAGTAATGGAAGAAAAAACGCTATGGCCAACGATCGAGAAACAAAATGGTCGGTCATCGGTATTTTTACAGAGCGAGACATAATCCAATTAACATCAATTGGAGCGACATTAAATGGATTTCCGATCGCTCAAATAATGATTAGAACCATAGTCACAGCAAGACTATCGGAAATCCCAGATATTTTCGCCTTATTTGCCCTCTTAGAAAAACATCAAATAGGCCACCTACCAATAGTGGACGAATCCGAAGCATTAATTGGCCTAATAAGTGCCTGCAACTTGCTTGGATTTCATCAAAAGGGATCGCCATCTTCGCCAAGCACAATCCTATTAGATAGCGGCAATGAAATACCTGCCGAAACAAAAGAAGCAGAAGCAGAAGCAGAAGCAGAAGCAGAATTTTTAGCCTTAGATAAAGAAGCAGAAGCAGAGGAGAATAATACTTCAAACACCCAAGGTAGCGTAGCGCTGCCTGGGAACTTAATCCAACTAAACCAGCTAGCAAAAATCCCCCAAAGCAAAATAGTTCATGCCCCTAGTTCCTCATCATTGCGGCAGATAGCCAAACTAATGTTTGCGCGCAATAGCAGGTATGTATTAATTACAGAAACAGCAGAAAATAATAGCGAAAAACAAAATATTGCACGCAAAGAAAAAAAGACAAATAAACTCGTAGGAGTAATAAGCACTCGGGACATAGTGCAACTTCTAGCCTTAGAAATAGACTTCCAGCAAACCAAAGCCGAAGCCGTATGTAATGGAACCCCGACAATAGTGCGATCGCACCTTACCCTAGAAGGGGCCATACAGCTAATGGAAAAAACCTATAATCAACTACCTTTAATAGTCCAGAATTCCTCCGGTCGGCCCCTGAGTCTCCTAAGTCCGCAAACAGCGTTAGCCCAAACATTCTTACCAAAATCCTTACATAAATCTCTCCTGCGCTTTGAAGGGCACATACTCCACATAGCATCGCAACTGCAAAAAGCCGAAGAAAAACTCAAACTTTCCGCAGATCGCAGCCAACAAATCGAAAAAGATAGCAAAAAATACCAAGAACGTGCCGCTCTAGCCATCGAAGCCAACCTAGATGGTCTGTGGGATTGGAATATCAAAACCAACGAAATCTTTTATTCCGCGCGCTGGAAGCAAATGCTCGGCTACTCTCCTGAAGAAATCGGGAGCAAAATCGACGAATGGTTGAGTCGCATACATCCAGAAGATCTAGACAAAGTAAGCGCTACCGTCCAAGAGCGTCTGAGCAAAAAAAGTTCCACTTTAAGAATAGAATATCGGATGCGATGCAAAGACGGAAGCATTATCTGGGTTCTCGATCGCGCCCAGGCACTCTGGGAGTCCGGGAGTCCCTCGCGCATGGTAGGAACCCATACAGACATTACCTCAACCAGAGAATTTGACGTCCAAATCAAAACCCAAGTCAAGCAGTATTCTACAGCAATCAATAATATTAAAGAGATAATTTTCCAAACCGATCCAACGGGTCAATTAACATTTATCAATAATGCTTGGACAGAGATAACCGACTTTTCCCCAACAGAAACTCTAGGTAAAAAACTTTTAGATTATTTAAAACCGTTAAGCCCTACCAGCTTAAAAAATAGCGATGGCGAGAGCCAAATTCAAACTAATTTACAAACAGCAACAACAGATTCAAAATCAGCAGAGTCAATAACTCATAGTTTCGACTTAACAGAAGGGCGACAGCAACTAGAACTGCTGGCCAAAGATGGCAGTTATACCCCAGTAGAGATAGATACTAAATTAGTAATCGGTCCTCAAGGAAAAATAACAGGAATTGTAGGAACCTTACAGGAAATAACCCACCGCTTAGAAGCCGAAGAAAGCTTACGAGAAAGCGAAAAAGCAATTCGAGAACTCTACGAAGTGACAGCAGTAGCGGATAGCTCCTTCGAAGGACGAATCATGGCATTATTAGACATGGGATGCTCTCGGTTTGGGATGGATATAGGAATCTTAGGACAAGTTTTAGGCGGGAGCTACGAAGTAGTAGCAGCACATTTACCCGAAGACTTTCCCTTCGGACTAACCAAAGGAGATGCCTTCGCCCTAGAACAGACCTTCGACCGAGAAGCATTGCGAATAGCCGAACCCCTAGCCATCTCCTCCGCCAAAGATTCCCAGTGGCGACATCACTCTGCCTATACAGTCCGACGAGTAGAAGCATATATCGGTACCAAAGTCATAGTCCGAGGCCAAGTGTACGGCACCATCAGCTTTACCAGCAGGGCAAGCCGGAAACCATTTAAGTCAGTAGAATTAGAAGTCATCAAATTGATGGCAATTTATATAGGCGGCGAAATACTGCGACAAGAAGCAACCGAAACCTTAAAACGACAATACCAAAGAGTTTTATTGCTCAAACAAATTACCTCAGAAGTCCGCTCGAAATTAGATACCAACGAAATATTCCATAAAACCGCCACCCAAATAGGACGAGTATTTGGAGTAAATCGCTGTACCATACATAGCTATATCTCCGAACCCTATCCCCACCTGCCCTGCGTCGCCGAATACTTAGAACCCGGCTACCAGTCGAGTTTGGATGTAGAAATTTCCGTCAGTTACAACCCCCACACCGAAAAACTCCTCGCAGAAGACAAAGCGATCGCCTCCCCAGATGTCTTAAACGACCCCTTGCTAAAAGCATCAACTCCCATGTATCGACGTTTGGAAGTCAGGTCCATGCTCTCAGTGCGCACCTCCTATCTGGAACGACCCAATGGCATCATCAACTTACATCAATGCGACTATATGCGCCAGTGGGCCCAGGACGAGATCGACCTCCTCGAAGATGTGGCAGCCCAGGTAGGCTTGACTCTAGCCCAAGCCCACCTGTTAGAAGCAGAAATGAACGGCAAAAAAGAGCTATCAGAAAAAAATAAAGCCTTAGAAGAAGCCCGCCGAGCCGCAGAAGTTGCTAATAAGGCTAAAAGCGAATTCTTAGCAATGATGAGCCACGAAATCCGCACTCCCATGAACGGAGTCATCGGCATGACCAGTCTGCTGCTGGATATGAATTTAACCCACAAACAGCGAGACTTTGTCGAAACCATCCGTACCAGCGGCGATGCCCTGCTGACGATTATTAACGATATCCTCGATTTCACTAAGATAGAATCGGGCAAGCTGGATCTAGAACAACACCCCTTCGACCTGCAAACCTGCGTCGAAGAGTCCCTGGAATTGTTGGCACCCAAGGCATCGGAAAAATCCCTGGAGTTGGCTTATTTAATAGACGATTCCGTACCATCCATGATTTTAGGAGATGTTACCAGGCTGCGGCAAGTGTTGGTGAATTTGCTGGGCAATGCGGTTAAATTTACCCAAAAAGGAGAAGTGGTAATATCGGTGAAAGGGAGGGTAGTTGAGGATAGTTCCGAGTTAGCGATCGCTCAGGAGCATCGGAATAATTCAGCCGATACAGGGCCGAAATGTTTCCAGGATAAATACGAACTCGAATTTGGTGTCAAAGATACCGGTATTGGTATTCCTCCAGACCGCATGAATCGCTTATTTAAAGCATTTTCTCAAGTGGATGCCTCCACCACGCGCCAATATGGGGGTACTGGTTTGGGACTGGCTATTAGTAAGCGTTTGAGCGAAATGATGGGGGGTAAGATGTGGGTGGTCTCGCGCTTTCCTCCAGAAACAGAGGAGGAAAAGGAAGATAGCCAGAGCGTTACGTCGGATAATTGTGTCGGTCCTTCAGAACCCCTCTTCACTAGCGTAGTCGGCGATCCTCCAGAAGATTTCGTTCCCGTAGCTGCCGATGGCAGGGGCGCTACTTTCTGTTTCACGATCGCGGCTACTGCTATTGAAGTTCCCTCCTTTGACGAGGAGGATAGTTTCTTGAAGGGCAAGCGGTTGTTGCTGATCGAAAGCCATCATATTAACCAAAAGTCTATTGCTTCCCAGACTGAGTCCTGGGGTATGTCCCACCAGATCGCTTCGACTGGTGCTGAGGCTTTGAATCTTCTCGAAGAAGGCTGGAATTTTGATTTGGCGATTTTGACTATGAATCTCCCAGATATGGATGGCATGGCTTTGGGTCGTAAAATTCGCAAGTTGGAACTCGATAAAGCGTCTGCTAATTCCGGTTCGTCTTCTTTGAGTCGAGAAAAAGCAATGCCTTTGGTGATGTTTACTTATGTGGGCAAAACGGAGGTTCTCAGAGAACTTCAGGGGGCTGATGTTGATTGGGCGGGCTTTTTGAATAAGCCTCTCAAACAGTCTCAGTTTTATAACCTTCTTCTACAGGTGTTTGGCACTGGGGGCCCTAAGTCTGCTCTTGACGCACAAGCTCAAAGTCTGGGGTTGAAGTATTTTCAAGATTTTAGCGATAAAAGTAGCGATCGCTCCGAACTTAAGATTCTCTTGGCTGAGGATAATGTGGTCAATCAAAAGGTTGCTCTTTCTATGTTGGAGAGGTTGGGATATAGGGCCGATGTGGCTTGGAATGGCTTGGAGGTTTTGGATATTCTCAAAAAACGCAGTTATGATGTTATCTTGATGGACGTGCATATGCCTCATAAGGATGGCTTGGAAACTACGCTGCAAATTTGCGAGGAATATCCAGAGAAGGACCGACCTTGGATCGTGGCGATGACTGCTAATGCTATGCAGGGCGATCGCGAAAAATGTATCGATGCTGGTATGAACGATTATATCAGCAAGCCTGTCCGTCGCGAGGAATTGCTCCGGGCTCTGAGTAATTCTGAATTAACGCCGGATCGTAACTCTGAGTCTAAGGTTATAACAGGGCCAAATAAGTCTGAGTCTGAGGTTATAACAGCCCTAAATGGCACTCATCAGTTAGAATCTGAAGACCTCAAATCTAAGTTGCGGGCTACTCTCGATTCGGCGAATATCTCTGGTACTAAGTCCGGCAAGCGATCGCTCGAAGAAGAGTTAAATGCTATTACAGACGAATTTGAGGAAGGAAGTTCTCGGGATTTCCTTTCCTCCGAGGAGGAAAACACTTCTGAGGATTTGCCGGAGTGGGAGGATATCCCGGACTTAGAAGAATTACCAGACCTTTTCAAGGAGAATGAAAGCTCTTGGGAGGAAGAGTCTGAGGATAAATCCAACGGCGCCGCTGCGTCGAATGGAACTAAGCCTTCTGAGTCTGCTGTTCGTCCTGAAACTATGGAAAGTTTCCGAGAGCTTTATGATGACGAACCTCAAGAGTGGATAACTCTTATTAAGGATTATTTGCGCGATGGGGAGGAGCATTTAGAAAATATTGGCGATTCTATAGCTAATAGCGATGTTTCCAGGTTGAAGGTTGCCGCTCATACTTTCAAGTCTAGTAGCGCTTCTATGGGAGCTTTTCCTTTCTCTAGGTTGTGCGAGGAATTAGAACTCATGGCTCGTGCGGATCTCGATAATAATGTCAACCCCCCAGAGTGTTTGACTTCTGGAAGGGCAGTTCGAGTTTTTTCCCAAGCTAAGGTTGAATGGAAAAGGGTTCTGACTGCATACGCTTTGGAGCTAGAAGAAGCGGATAGAGCTGCTGTTACTGAAAGATAATTGCTAATTGCCTGGGTGCATCGCCGGAGTTAACAAAAACTACAATAAATGCTTTTTGCAACCTTTGTTCCTGGTGTTCGTTGTTCGTTGCAATGTTGTTCGCCCTCAAAGCAAATATCGGATGCACCTGTTGTTCGTGCCAAGCAGGTGAGAGCCGTCAAAACTGTATTCATGCCTTGAGCCTGCTTTTTATTGATGTCATAAATTTGTGTTGAATAAAAAATCAAGCGTATAGCCATGTTTGCCCCACATTATTATCTTAACACGCCAGATTCTTTTTTGCAAGCCAAACCCCTTTTCTCTAAAAAAAATTAAATGGGCCAATGGCCAACAACAGAAGTGGGCTATTGGCCCAAATAGTAGTTTTCAAACTGTACGGAGTGGTGGTGATGGGGGCTGTAAATTATAACAAAACAAATTAATTATTGCCAAAGTGCCAGAAGTGAAATTCCGCAGCAGTAGGTTAATTGGGAGAAATTAGCTGGAGCGAATATCAAGCAAAAGAAGCGCGAAGCGATCGCTTAAGAGCCCGAATTCGATAGCTACTTTAGCGTTCGGGAGCGATCGCTTGAGAGAAGGAGCAAGATCGCCGTTCGGGAGCGATCGCGCCACCTCCAGTAAAAAAAGAAGATACCAAAGTAGAAGGTAAGAAAACTCATATCCGTTAACTTTTAGGGTCTTTATTAATTCTAATTTTCTTAAGGGAGTATCTAATTTAACTTTGGCAAAGCTAAGATATATTGAAAGGTTAAAGAACGATGAAAGTCAGATGGAAAAAACTATTAACTACCCTAACAGTCTGGTTGCTATTAGAGATTTTGCTAAATCTTATGGGTTTAGACGATTTAGCAGACTAC
>CALKCV010000403.1 GCA_938083405.1 uncultured Microcoleaceae cyanobacterium
CATTCATAAGCAATACCAACAGAAGTTATAGAACCAATGTTACAAAGTTTTCGGATCAAGTTATTAGGATTAGACTGTGGTTCGACATAAAGCAAAATAGTTTCTTTCCACCAGGAGTGTTGATGATTTTCTAACAATAAATTTTCCCATGTATGCTCTTCAATCTCAACAGCAGCTAAATAAGCTTGGAAACTTAAGTGAGCAAACTCATAATCTTTATCAGTCTTAACCAGAAGTTCGCTTACTTGTTCGATTTGTTTGAGAAAGCTAGAAGCTGTTATTTCAAGAGGATCGAGATAGGTTTCCAGTCTTTCCATTAACAATTTATCGTCAATATTGGCTCTTTTTTCCTCCATCATATTAAGCGCCAGCTTCTGCAACACTTTTTGGCTTTTCTCGGGAGGCAAAACCATATTTATCTGTTTCACCAAAGGGCGATCGCCAAGTTGCAGTCGAAAAATTTCCCGATATAATTGAGTTCGCTTATAGGGCAATTTAATTTGTTCCGAAATATTGCCATAATCGTAAGGAATGTAACTGTGCAAATTAACAATCATATTGAGCAACAAAGGATTTTTAGCTAGGTCGTTTAATTCCGACCGCTCATCCAATTGCTGAATTAAATTTGCTGCTTTTTGCTCTGCCTCTTTCCTTACTATTGAATCCCTAACCTTAGCACTAATCAGACGTTCTCGACTGCGATACCAACGCTTAATAAACTCATCTCGTTGTTCTCGATTAAATGGTTTAACAAACAAGCGGAAAGGTCGATTTTCTGAGACATAATCGCGATAGCCTGCAGGACGAGAAGTTAGAATAAAATAGGAACGAGAATAAGAATTAATTGCCTTACCAATCCACAAACTAATGGGTTTGCGCCATTCTTCTTTTACTTCATCAAAACCGTCAAACATGACTAACATTTTCCCTTCTTCCAGTAAACTTTTTACCCAATTTGGAGGAAGTTTTAAGCCTTCGCCCCCAGGAATATTGGGTATGTGATTTGTCTCGATTAAATCTATTAAACTGAGTTTTTCGTTAGCAATGACATCTTGCCATTTTCGCAGATACAAAAGAACCGGAATTAACTTAGGAGCTTTATATTGCCTGTGGAGTTTTTCGCTATAAACATAAGTTATATTGCGCAATAAAGTAGTTTTTCCGTAACCGCCCCAAGCCTGAATTGCCAAACAACGATATTGAGGATATTCCTTGGTTCTTTGAAGAATATCCCAAATCCTAAGACTATCTTTTTCTTCTACGATTTTGACAATCTCTTCATCCCACTGAAAACCTGGAGGCATGGGCAGATTTTCTCCATCAACGCTTCGGAAAAAATCGCCGCTTAATTCTAATGGAATAAAAACATTTTTAAGTAAAGGTTTAAAGGTACTAGGCAAGCCTTCCGTAGTGTAAAAAAGACAAGCTTCTCCCTGACATTTTAAATATTTATCCTCAGTTCCCGCTAACTGCCAGCGAATTGTTTCGTCCAAATTTTTCAACCATGCAACGAGAGAATCAACATCTTGCCGCCCTCGCTGCTTGGAAATTTCTTGGAGTCGCGTTAAAAAACTCTCGGTATAAGCAGCCCAAACTACTGTCACGCACATAACTGGGAACATTAGCACTGCCATAAACCAATCTTGTTTCAGCAGAAAGGAAACGAACGCCCATCCACTCCCTCCTATTGGCATCCACTGGATAAAAGTTTGTACCGGTCCGAGTAGGAATTTGCGAGATGCTTTTCGTTCTGTTTCAAAAGATGGCTTGGGTGCTGGTTGTTGTTGTTTTTCCTCTTGTTTTTTTTCTGGCTGGGGTTCGGACATAACACTTTCCACGAAAATTAGCTTTATTATCTAAATTCCAAGATAGCATCCCCTCAAAACCATTGACAAATTAAGCACTTGCAGCTAGCCGACCGATCGCTTGCCTTTCTGGGACCATCGCCTCCAATGCTCGATAGAAAGAATATTTATACCAATAATCATACTAATTCAGCCCAAAGCGAGAATCGGGAAAAGGCTAGATTGTCGGCTGCTTGCGAACTGGCGTTTCGCCGGGGGCGACATGAAACGCGCAGCGTTGCGGATGCAACTGAGCTTATTTTGCTGACAGCGCCCCAGATGAAGCCCTTTGTCATCCGTGCAAATGGTAACTATGTGGTAAAACTAGAAGCAAATAGACCCTAAACTTGAATTACAAAGGAGAAAAAACTATGACTATATGGGTAAACGAGCAGATCGACCCTTGCGGCATCCTCTATTCCTGCATTGCCTGTGCTGACGAAAAACAAGCGGGGGAATGCCACGAAGAATTTAAAAACAACTTAACCGAAGCACAAAAAGAAGAAGGCTGGGTTGCCAGTTTGCGGACTGTCGAGTCTTGGGATGAGGTGCCGGTGAGTGCTTTAAAATTGGTTTAGGGACTTTGCGCGGGCCGAGAGTACCAATTTCAAGTCCAAAATTAATTGCTGTTGGGTTCCATTGCGCTGCACCCAACCTACGATACTGCTAAAAAACGGCTGCATCCCGCAGCCTCAATTTGCCTCTGCCATTAGTTAAGAGTTCTTATCTGCCTTTAGCTAGAGACAGTGACAACGATCGCCAAATCGGAAAATAGATGTCACAATTCTTGGAGATAGCGATCGCTGTGGGACTCTTTGGAAAGAATCATAATAGAAGATGTAGAGTTCAAGGAGTGCTTAAATATGAAAACTATCTACCTCTTGCAAAACGCCCTGGGCGAATTATTTGCCCAAGCTAATATGACCGGCCGCATTACCATCGCCGATCGCTATGGACTCCTGGCGGCTGTCATGGATGAGTCCTTGGGAGAAGAAGAAAAACGCTGTATCGACCGATTGCTGAGATCCCTGCGTCGAGGACGATTACAAATGGTTAATGAAATTTCGTCCCTGACATAAAAATTATATGATAAAAATGCTTAACCCGGTTTCGTGGTGGTGGAGCGATCTTCGCCCGCTACTACGAAACCGGGTTTTTATAACAATTAATAATTAATAATTAATAATTAATAATTGAGGGAAATGTGTGGGATCCTTGTTCTGCCTTGCATTTCCCTTTTTCCTCTCTTTATTTTTTTATGGTTGTTTATTGCGACTTGATATTAGCTTATAGTGCCAGTCCTTCGAGCGATCGCCACAATTCCCCACGGACCCTTAGCCATTACCTCCATCGGGAAACTTTTCCTCCCTAACCTCGAAACAATAATCCTTAACAGCCTCAGTAATAGTCTCCGAGATATTCGCATAAGTTTTCACAAAAGGCGGTTGCCAGGCAGATAAACCCAACATATCGTTAATAACTAAAATCTGACCGTCGCAGTGGGGACCGGCACCGATGCCAATAGTAGGAATAGTCAGTTTTTCGCTAATAGTCTTTCCTAAATCTGCGGGAATGTGTTCTAACACTATCGCAAAAGCACCCGCTTCTTCCAAAGCCACCGCCTCCGCTAAAATGCGATCGGCAGCGTCGGTGGTTTTGCCTTGTTTGCGGTAGCCGCCAAATTGATGCACCGACTGGGGAGTAAGGCCGACATGAGCGAGGACGGGAATTCCAGCGATCGTCAGTTTGTTAACTGTTTCGGCGATCGCTTCAGAGCCCCCCTCTAGTTTTACCCCTCGGGCTCCCGTTTCTTTCAATACCCTACCTGCCGAGTGCATCGCTTGTTGGGGACTTTCCTGATAGGTCAGAAATGGTAAATCCACCACTAGCAATGCTTCTTTGACACCCCGACGGACAGCCTTCGCGTGGTGCAACATTTCGTCGAGGGTAACGGGTAAAGTTGTCTCGTAGCCCAAAGTTACCATCCCCACTGTGTCGCCGACGAGGATTAGATCGACCCCTGCCCTATCTAATAATTGGGCGATCGGGAAGTCGTAAGCCGTCAAAGCCGTTATTTTACGCCCTTGCTGTTTCCATTGGCTCAATTGTTGGATTGTAATTACCATCTTTTATTCTCCATCTCTATAAGATTTTATCTACTACAAATTTCGGGAGTAAGTTGTCGTGCATTTAAACTTTATTTTCAGTACAGGCAAGATGCCTGTACTACGGGCATTACACCGAGGGCTTTGGATAAATTTAGATGCCGGGCAGCTTACCGCAGCGCGAGCGTAAATTGATTTTTTCTGCCAACTAACAACTGACAACTGACAATTAACAGACATCAGTCAACTTTTGGTTCGATTTCATTAGTGACACCCTCCCCAAATCTCCCTACCGCAACCCCAACCACCGCAACGCGGGAAGGATTAAATAGTGGTTAACTCCCAAACAAAAGCCCCCAACCCCTCCCAACAAAGCAAAAAAACCGATACTAGCGAAAAACTCGAACAAATTCGGTTTGCTGCCGGAGACGGAGACAAACTGCAAGACTGGTTCTGGAAATAAGTTCAAACTCTCCAAACCCACAAACGCCATCGCCACCCCGACAGTGAGTATGACAGCTTGCGCGAATTTATGGCTTTTTAAACCCAGTCCCAAACTTAAAGTACCGATCGCTATTCCCACCGACAGCCTCCCCAACAGTTCAAAGGCCATAATTTCATCTGCCGTGGAAAAAACAAAGCTGCCCACTCTGGCAACTTCCCAACACAACCCCCCCAAAACATAGCCTACAGTTCCCATCAAAGCCGCCCGACCGTAGCGGCGGTCTTGAGAAAAACTGCCGGTATCCGTCAGACCGATGCCCGCGAACAATCCCGCCAAGGCAAATACCAGCACTTCTTCGCCGAAGCTAACCGGCAGATCGGCAACCTGAAACCATTCGCTAGCTAGGATATCCCCCAGGCGATCGCCTACTGCCGACCAATAGGCTAAAACTAAACCCATGCTAGCCCCGACACCGCTGCCTATTCCTCCTAAGATCGTTTCCCATAACGTATCCAGACAGCCGCCGACTATATTGCTAATAATTTCAGAAGTAAAATTAGTTAATTTTTTTATTCCTCGACCTATTTTACCTAGCGCAAAGGGCGATTTCGATCTCCTTTGATGTCGATGAATTTTTGCCAGACGAATAGAAATCCCCGCAGCGCTTTTCGGTCGGTCTCGAACGTTCAAACTAACCATATCGTCGAGCAAATTTGCGAAAGGAGAATTAATCTCGCCTAGCTCTCGCCATTGCAATTCTCCGGTGGATGGCTCCTCCATATCTGCTGGATAGTTACCCGTTAATAAATGAATGCAAGTCCTGCCTAAAGCATAAAAGTCCGCAGGCGGCCCTATTTCGGTCCCGGTCATTTGTTCTGGGGGGCTGTATCCGGGAGAAATTAATCTCGTGCTGCTTTTGGAGAGGATTTCTGGAGGACGATTTTTCCAAGGGCCTATTTGTTTTGCCCCGCCAAAATCGATCGCTACCAGCGGAGCCGTTATTGCTTCTGTTGGTTGTAGGGGAAAAAGTTCGCTATCCCCTCTGGCAGTCCGCAGCATTAGATTGGATGGTTTGATGTCCCGGTGAATAATTCCCCGCCGATGCAACTCCCAGAGAATTTCTATGGCTTTGGTTAACCAACTCATTACCCATTCTTGCGGACAGCCCTCGGGATGTTGTTGGAGTATTTCTTCTAAAGTAAGGCCGTTAATTTTCTCCATCACCAGGCAAGGCAGCCGCCAATTGGTCGGATGGCCCGGTTGAGCGTTGCTGTTGCGCTTTTGTAAATAGAAGTAGTCTCCTGGTTCCGCTTGAGGGATGCCGGGATGTCGGAGGTGGGTGAGGACCCAGGCTTCTTGGTCGAATAGTTCTAATGCTTTGGGGGAGGCTTCTACTAATACTTTGAGGATCCGTTCCGTTTTAGTTTTCAGATCCCAGACCGTGTAGATCTTGGCGAAACCGCCGATCCCTAGGGGTCTTAGGGGGACATAGCGATCGTTTAGCAGCAGTGGGGTTCCACAACTCTGACAATATTTATCGCCCCAGCTTTGGCTCGGATGGGGGCAATGGGGATTGATGCAGTAGATCGTTGGGGATGCAGGCTGATGCACAATTATTTGCGGGCTGTGGGACAGTGGAAGTTTTTTCTATTTTTTCACATCTTTTTATTCTATATAAATAAGAATAGATTTTTTCTGAATTTTTCTTTACAAATTAACCTTACTGTGGTAGTAGCGATCGAATTTCTGCGTTTTGCTTCTTGCCTGTTTCCCCGATTAAGTAGGTACGCAAAAATATTTGGACAAGGATTTGCCCTTCCCAACAGCCGAGACGCCTGTTGGGTATGTCTAATTAATTTTCCCCGATTATGAAAACAAAGATGCTCCCATCGATCGTAACTACTCGTTCTGAGTATGAGTACGAGTTAAAACCCTCTATAGATTTACTGCGGTATAAATT